>NZ_JAQOWX010000006.1:0-86998 GCF_028462495.1 Paucibacter sp. XJ19-41 | reverse complement strand
CGCGCTGCTGCTGCCGCTGGCGGCCGATTCGCTCGACGAGGCCGCAGTGCTGGCGCTGGTGGCCGGTCTGCGTGCACGGCTGCCCCAGCATGGCCAGGCGGCGCAGCAGCGCGTCGCGCTGGAGCTGGCCTTCGGCCTGGTGACCAGCGCCGATCTGCTGGCGCGCCAGCCCGGTGCCGACGGTGCCGAGCTGCTGCGCTGCGCCGAGCTGGCGCTGGACATGGGGCAGGACCCGCGCTGGCGCGAGACCCATGACGGCCTGGTGCTGCTGAACACCGCCACCGCCCAGGCGGTGGCGCGCAGCATGGCCATCGAGGCCGAGCTGCCGCAGGCGCTGGCCGGCCAGCAGCTGCATCTGCTCTACCAGCCCAAGCTGCGCCCCGATGGCCAGCTGCTGGGCTTCGAGGCCCTGGTGCGCTGGACCAGCCCGGTGCTGGGCGCGATCTCGCCGGTGGACTTCATCCCGGTGGCCGAGGCCTGCGGCCTGGTGGGCGGCATCAGCGACTGGGTGATCGAGGCGGCCTGTGCCCAGCTGGCGCAGTGGCGGGCCCAGGGCCTGCCCGTCGAGCACTGCCATCTGGCGGTCAATCTCTCGGCCCGCGATCTGGAGCGCGACAGCCTGTTCGAGATGCTGCAGGCCAGCCTGGCCCGCCAGGGTGGGTCGCCGGCGCAGCTGGAGCTGGAGGTCACCGCGTCGGCGCGGGCGCGCCCGCCGCCCCAGGCGCTGCAGCAGCTGCAGCGCCTGCACGAGGCCGGTTTTCGCATCGCCATCGACGACTTCGGCACCGGCTATTCCTCGCTGGCCAAGCTGGTGGACCTGCCCATCGATGTGTTGAAGATCGACCGCAGCTTTCTGCGCAGCCTGCCCGGGGACGCGCGGCGCGAGCGGGTCGTGCGTTCGGTGGTGTCGCTGGCCCACAGCCTGCGGCTGCAGGTGGTGGCCGAGGGGGTCGAGACCGTGCCGCAGCTGCTGTTCCTGCAGGCGCTGGGTGTGCAGGGCCTGCAGGGCTATCTCTCCGGCCGGCCGGAGCGGCCCGGGCATTGGGAGGCGCGGATACGGCAGGGCAGTCTGAAGGACCTGTCGGACACGGGGCCGGCGGCGCTGAGTCCGGCCTAAGTCCTGGGGCCCTGTCCCGACGTTACGGCCGGGCCGGGCCCGGCCACACCGGCCCGTGATGCGCGCAAATGCGCGCGATCAGCTCGTGCGCATAGGCCGGTAGACGCTGGCCCTGGCGGGTCAACAGATAGCGCTGGCGCAGTGCCCAGTCGTCCTTCAGCGCCACCAGCGCGATGCCCATGCCGGCGGCCTGATGGCGGTGCGCCGCCGATTCCGGTGCCAGCCCCAGGCCGACCCCGGCCTCGACCATGCGGCACATCGCATCGAAGCTGCTGACCTGGACCCGCAGCTTCGGCGCGGCCATGCCCATCTCCTCGACCACGCGGGTCAGGAAGCGCGCGATCGTGCTGTCCTCGTGCATGCCGACAAAGGCCTCGCCCAGCACCTCGGCCAGCGCCACCTTGGCGCGCCGCGCCAGCCGATGACGGCGCGCACAGACCAGCACCAGGCGGTCGGTCGCGAAGTGAAAGGCGTCCAGCCCCTGCGGATCGACGGCCCCGGCCGCGATGCCCAGATCGGCCCGGCCCTCGCGCACGCCGCGTGCAATCTCGTGGTTGGCATGCTCCTTCAGCCCCACGGTGACACGCGGCTGCGCGGCCAGAAAGCCGGCCAGGATCTCGGGCATGAACTCGGTCATCGCCGTGGTGTTGGCGAACACCCGCACATGGCCCTGCAGGCCGCCGCCATACTCCTGCAGCTCGGCGCGTAGCGACTCGGCTTGCTGCAGCATCAGCCTGGCATGGTGGGCGAAGGCTTCGCCGGCCGGCGTCAGCCGCACGCCCCGCGCCTGCCGCTCCAGCAGCGCCATGCCGGCCTGCTCCTCGATGGCGCGGATGCGGGTGCTGGTGGCCGTCAGCGAGAGGTGAACCAGCGCGGCGGCATGGGTCAGATTGGCCTGCTCGGCCACCACGACAAACAGACGCAGATCGCTCAGGCTCAGACGCATCGCAGAGATTTCCGGCGCTCGTGGCTTCCGGAAATCGGAAGCCTTCTCTCCAAACATTGGCATTGTTGCGCAGAGCGGCAGCGACCAAGATCGTGGCATTCCAATCCCACCGACACACGGAGACAAGCCATGACATCTCACCAAATGATCCGTCGCACGCTGTGCGCTGCCCTGCTGGGCCTGTGCAGCGGCGCGGCGCTGGCCAGCGACTACCCGGCCAAGCCCATCGCCCTGATCGTGCCGCAGAACGCTGGTGGCACGAACGACATCGTGGCCCGCATTGTCGGCCAGCGTCTGGGCGAGACGCTCAAGGGTACGGTGGTGGTGGAGAACCGGGTCGGGGCGGGCGGCAATATCGGCCCCCAGTTGGCGGCCCGGGCCAGCAAGGACGGCTACACGCTCTTGATGACCATCAGCAGCAGCCAGGCCATCAACCCGGCAGTCTACAAATCGCCGGGCTTCGACCCGGTGAAGGACTTCGTGCCGATTGCGCTGGTCGGCTCGGTGCCCAATGTGCTGGTGGTGACGCCCGGCTTTGCAGCCAAGAACCTGGACGACTTCCTGAAGCTGGTGAAGGCCAAGCCGGGCGTCTACCAATACGCCTCGGCCGGCAACGGCACGCTCAACCATCTGCTGGGCGAGATGCTCAACAGAATGGGCGGGCTGGACATCCAGCACATCCCTTACAAGGGCGTGGCGCCGGCGCTGACCGATGTGATCGGCGGCCAGGTGCCGATGGCCTTCGCAAGCCTGCCCTCGGTGCTGGGCTATCTGAAGAGCGGCCGGCTGCTGGCCCTGGGCGTGAGCTCGCCGCAGCGCTCGCCGGCCCTGCCCGAGGTGCCGGCCATCGGCGAGAAGGTGCCGGGCTATGCCGGAACCCTGTGGGTGGGCCTGTTCGCGCCGCGCGGCGTGCCGGCGGAGGTGGAGCGCCGCCTTGGCGAGGCGATGGCCAGTGTGCTGCAGCACGGCGAGACCCGCGCCGCGTTGAGCGCCCAGGGCGTGGAACTGGCCAGCGCAACGCCGGCCCAGTTCGCCGCGCTGCTGCAGGAAGACATCGCCCGCTGGGGCAAGCTCGTCAAGAGCTCCGGCGCCAAGATCGACTGAGGGGCGCCCATCATGAGCACCGCACGCCCCCGCCCGCTCGACGGCATCACCGTCGTCTCGCTCGAACACGCGATTGCCGCGCCGTTCTGCACCCGCCAGCTGGCCGATCAGGGCGCGCGGGTCATCAAGGTGGAGCGGGCCGGCGACGGCGACTTCGCCCGCCATTACGACAGCCGGGTAGCCGGGCAATGCTCGCATTTCGTCTGGGTCAATCGCTCCAAGGAAAGCCTGGCGCTGGACCTGAAGAGCCCGGCCGCCGATGCCGTGATGCAGGGCCTGCTGGCCAAGGCCGATGTGTTCGTGCAGAACCTCGCGCCCGGGGCCGCCGCGCGGCTGGGCCTGGATGCCGCGACCCTGCGCCGGCGTTACCCGCGCCTGATCGTCTGCGACATCTCGGGCTATGGCAACGACGGCCCCTACCGCGACCGCAAGGCCTATGACCTGCTGATCCAGGCCGAGGCCGGCTTTCTGTCGGTTACCGGCACGCCCGAGGACCCGGTCAAGGCCGGCGCCTCGATTGCCGACATCGCCGCCGCGATGTATGCCTACACCAACATCCTCTCAGCCCTGCTTCTGCGCGCCAGGACCGGCGAGGGCTCGCACATCGATGTGTCGATGCTGGAGGCGCTGAGCGAGTGGATGGGCTACCCGCTGTATTACGCCTACCAGGGTGCGAGCCCGCCGCCGCGTCTGGGGGCCGCCCACGCGACCATCTATCCCTACGGCCCCTTCCAGGCCGGCGACGGCCGCACCGTGATGCTGGGCCTGCAGAACGAGCGCGAATGGCAGGCCTTCTGCGCGCTGGTGCTGGAGCAGCCCGGGCTGGCCGGCGAGCCGCGCTTTGCCAGCAACGCGGCCCGCAACAGCCACCGCGAGGAGCTGCGCACTCTGATCCTGGCCTGCTTCGCGACGCTGAGCAGCAGCCAACTGCGCGAACGCCTGGATCGCGCGCAGATTGCCAATGCCGATGTCAACAGCATGGCCGAGCTGTGGGACCACCCGCAGCTGGCCGCCCGCGAGCGCTGGACCGAGGTCGACTCGCCGGCCGGCCCGATCAAGGCGCTGCTGCCGCCGGGCGCCAACGCGGCCTACAGGCCGCGCATGGAAGCCATTCCGGCGCTGGGCCAGCACAACGCGGCCATTCTGCGCGAGCTGGGCCTGGAGGGCGGGCGTTGAACACCGGCCTGCGAGCGCGCCCGCTGGCTCAGGCGCGCAGCCTGCTGTTCGTGCCCGGCAACCGGCCCGAGCGCTTTGCCAAAGCCCTGGCCAGCGGCGCTGACGCCGTGATCTTCGACCTGGAAGACGCCGTGCCGGCGGCCGACAAGGCGGCGGCCCGCCTGGCCATCGCGGCACAGTGGCCGCAGCTGCGGAGCAAGGGCCGGCCCCTGCTGCTGCTGCGCATCAATGCCGAGGGCGGGCCTGACTGGCCGCTGGACCTGGCGCTGCTGGCGCGCCTGCCGGGGCTGGCCGCCGTGATGTGTCCCAAGGTCGAGTCGGCATTGACGTTGGCGCGGCTGGCCGAGGCCTGCGCCTTGCCCGTCCTGCCATTGATCGAGTCGGCGCGGGGCTGGCAGGCCTTGGCCGAGATCGCCGCCGCGCCCGGCGTGCTGCGCCTGGTGCTGGGCCATATCGACTTCATGGCCGACACCGGCATCAGCTGCGGCGCTGATGAGGCCGAGCTGGCGCCGCTGCGCTTCGCGCTGGCGATGCAGACGCGGCTGGCCGGTCTGGCGCCGACCATCGACGGCGTGACCGTGCAGACCGACGATGCCGAGCGCCTGCAGGCCGATTGCCAGCGCGCGCGTCGCTACGGCTTCGGCGCCAAGCTCTGCATCCACCCGCGCCAGATCGACGGTGTGCATGCAGGCTTGCGGCCCAGCGGCGCCGAGCTGGCCTGNCGATGCCGAGCGCCTGCAGGCCGATTGCCAGCGCGCGCGTCGCTACGGCTTCGGCGCCAAGCTCTGCATCCACCCGCGCCAGATCGACGGTGTGCATGCAGGCTTGCGGCCCAGCGGCGCCGAGCTGGCCTGGGCCCGCCGCGTGGTCGAGGCGGACGCTGCGGCCGGCGGTGCGGCCCTGCAGCTCGACGGCCGCATGATTGACCGGCCGGTGGTGCTGCAGGCGCAGCGCTGGCTGGCGCTGGCGGACTAGCGCTGCGGCTCGGCGGCCAGCATCTCCGGGCCGGCGCCGTCAGCTCAGCTGAACTGGATCACGGCGCCCAGTCCATGCCGGGCGGTGTGCTGGAAAAAAACTTGCAGCTCGGCGAAGTTCTCGCTCAGATAGGCCTGGGACTCGGCGTCCTGGCGCCGCCATAGCGCGCTGAGGTAGGCGTCGTCCATATCGACCCGCTGGCTGACCTCGATCAGCGCGGCCGCGTCGACAGCGGCATAGGCGGCGGCGATGCGCGCCATCGCGGCGCTGCGCAGGCAGAGCGCCGGCCCATAGCCGACCTCGATCGCGCCGATCGGCTCACCGTCCTCGAAGAAGTTTGGCGCGCCCGGCGCCAGCGCCTTCAGGCAGGTGTTGATCCCGTCCCAGGACTTGTCGAGATCGAGCATGCGCATCTCCTGCTCGGCAAAGTTCAGCGACGGCACCGGCGGCGGCGCTGCCGCGGCCTTGCCGGTCAGCCGGGCCCAGAGCGAGGGCCGGGCGTCGAAGCCGATCTCGCGCAGATAGACGGCTTCGTCGTCCGGTTCGAGCAGGCGCCAGACCAGCGGTGGATCGGCCTGCAGACGCTCGATGTGGTGATCGGCGACGGCATAGGCGAGAAAGCAGACTCCCATGATCGATTCCCTCCGTTCAACGCTGTTGTTATGGCGAATGGGGCGCCTCCGAGCCCAGCGCCCGGAACACCTGCAGCGCGGCGAAGGCGTCATTGGCCGCGTAAGTCAGCTGGCTGGGGCTCAGCGTCGCGGCGGCCCAGTTCGAGGTGGTGGCCTTGCGCGACTTGCTCAGGCGCTGTCCCAGCACGGCGGCCACCGCCGCCTTGACGCCCAGGTCCTGCCGGTAGCCCAGCTGCTGGCGCAGCAGCCGGGACAGCTCGATGCTGCCGCGCAGCTGCAGGCCGAGCTTGCGCAGCAGCGGGCCGCGGTCGGAGTCCAGGCCGAAGCCTATCTTCAGGATCTCCTCGGACTCGATGACACGCTTCAGGAAGTCCAGCGGCGGCCGGGCGTCGATCTGGATGATGAAGGCGCGCTCGCTCAGCGCGATCTGGATCAGATGCGGGCCGTCGGAGACGGCCTCGCGGGTGAAGGTCGGCTTGCTCTCGGTGTCGAAGCCAATCTGGCGCTCGCGCAGGATTTCCGCCTCGGCCGCTGCGAGATCCGCCTCACCGCGCAGCAGATGGATGCGGTCCAGCGTCAGGCCAGGAAAGGGCGGCAGCAGCGCGATCTCGTCGCGGGTCGGGTGTTCCTTGCGCAGGCTCATGGGCCCGCCCCGGGGCCCAGATCACCGTAGCGCCCGGCGATCACGACAGTAGAGCCGTCGGGGTCCCGCAGCCAGACCTCCCGGTGCCCGGCATAGGGGTTGACCGGCTCGAGCGCCGTGGCGCCCAGCGTGGCCTGGGACCAGCGGATGCTGGCTTGAACATCGTGAATGGTGATCAGCGCTTGTGCGTTCATGTTTTGCCTCAGCGCTTGCGCCGGACGACGAAAGCATTGTCGGCGAGCTGGAAGCCCAGCGCCGGGTAATAGGACATGGCATTGGGCGCGGCAAGCAGGATCAGCGACACCTCGTCGCCAATCAGCGCTTGGGTACGCTCGACCAGCGCGCGGCCGATGCCCAGGCCTTGGTAGTCCTTGTCGACGGCGAGATCGGACAGATAGCAGCAGTAGGCCTGGTCGGTCAGCGAGCGAGCCAGGCCGACCAGCTGACCCTCGACCCAGGCCGACAGCACCAGGCTCGGCGCGCCAAACATGCGCGCGATACGCGGCAGATCCTGGGTCGGGCGCTTGATGCCCGAGCGATCGAAAACACGCGCGACATCGACGGGATCGAGAGGGTGCTCGTGGCGGTACTCAACAAGAGGTGTGGTCATCGGATCGGTGAGTTGCGTTGTTCGGTCGCTGGGTGGGCTGTGATGGGGAGACTTCAGGGCGCGTCCCGGGCCATCAACACCAGCACACCGACGAGTATGAAGACCGGCCAGGACAGGTGCCGGCCGCGGGTGAAGTACAGCGGGAAGGCGGCGGACAGCAGGGCGGTGATGCCGACCACGGTCAGGACCTGGTCGCGGCCGATCTCGCCCTGGTTGGCGGCGAAGACCAGCCAGGCCAGGCCCCACCAGGCCACCGTCGTGAGATGCCAGGCGAAGCGCAGCGTGCCGACCGTGAACGCGGTGCCGCCCAGCAGCTTGGGCAGCAGCTCCTGGCGCTTGAACAGTCGCATCAGCAGATAGCGTTCGCCGAGATAGGAGTGGGCGAGGCCGGTGAGCAGCAGCAGGGCGGTGGCGACGAGAAGCATGGAGGGACGCGGCCAGGGTGGATGGTCGGGCCGACGTGAACCGAGCTTCGGGTCATCCGGTGGGTCGGGCGGGCGTTCTTTGAACCAGCCGTTTTCCGTCCTATGCTTGGCTGCTGGTCCGGCGCGCCTGGGTGGCTCGGCCGCCGCGCCGCCAGCCTCTGAGAGCTCGGCGAAAGGACTGCATATGCTGGCAAATGCTGCGGTGACGACGATGCTCCCGGTCATCGATATGGCCCGGGCCCGTGAGTTCTACGAGACGCGTCTGGGGCTGGTGCCGGGCGGGCTCAGGCCGGACGGCAAGTTCGTCTACCGGGTCGGCGGCAGCACGCTGGCGCTGTTCCCGAAACCGGACGGTACCAAGGCCGAGCACACCGCGATCAGCTTCCAGGTCGCGGACATCGCCGCGAGCATCGAGGCCTTGAAGCGCACGGGCGTCGTGTTCGAGGACTACGACTTCCCGGACTTCAAGACCGTCAACCATGTCTGCGTGCTGGGCGCCGAGAAGGCGGCCTGGTTCAAGGACACGGAAGGCAATTACCTGTGCCTGCATGAGGATCTCGTCCCGGCGCCTCGCTCATGAGGCGTGGTGGATCCTGATGTTGAAGCCCTCGGCCGCTTCCGGCGCCTGGAAGAAGGACGAGACGTGGCGGAAGTCCTCCTCGCTGAGCTGATGGGAGCCTTCCGGCCGCTCGATATTGCGCTGGGCGATGCGGGCCAGGCAGGTCTCGTCCGAGGTCCTCAGCTCATGCAGCAGATGGGCGGCGCCGGCCTGTTCGAACAGGGAACGAAACCAACCGCGGCCGAGCTTGGTATTGGCCTGGAAATCCAGCACCACGGAGTTTCCGGCGCGCAGCAAATCCACGGTCAGCGGGCCGATCACGCTCTTGAGCTTCTTCGAGAATCGGATGTAGTCATCGAAGGTCTGCATCTGATCGCCAAACAGACGCATCAGCCAGATGTCCTCGGACAACAGGATCGCATCAAGCTCCTGCGCGAGCTTCGCTGCGACGGTGGTCTTGCCGGCCCCGGCTTTGCCGCAGAAGAAGTGGAGCGTTGGGGTGGTGCTTGGCATATGGCGTGAGTCTGCTCAGGAAAATGAATCAGGGGCCAGGTCTTGACAAGGGAGCTTCGGTGCGACGGTATTGACGCGAGGGCTTGTGGCCAGGAGTTGCTTGGATTACGAGGCCTGCTTGAGCTTCGCTCCCGGCTACTCCCGAAGGGCGAGAACTTGCGCTGCGACCGCGCATGCAAAGGCCGCCAAGATCACCCCCATGTAGATGCGAGACAGGATTTGACCTTTCAATGCCAGCTCCCAAATCTTGTGAAAGTTCCATGTTCGCTCGGTGGCCATGATGAAGATAGCCAAGGGGATCGCTACGGCCAACAGCAATATGGCGACGGTAAGAAGCGTCGAACTCATGTGTTGAGTCAGGAGTCTGGAGTTGGGTCGAACGCCAGTTTAGGCGCAAGCCTTCTTGCGAGTGAAGGCTAGCCTCCATCATTGATTGCAACGGCCGGGGCACCAGTTCAATGCGCGATCTGGATTCACCGGCGCCCACGTTGCGACTCACTCCCCCATTCGCAAGCCGCCCACCGCTGCCGACACCGTGCTGCGCGCCTGAGACAATCCGGCGATGAGCTTGATCGATGTCTTGTTGCTGGGCCTGCTGGCCCTGGTGCTTGTCTTGTTGCTGTGGCTGGCGTGGGCGCAGCAGCGGCGTCGGCAGGAGCAGGGCGCTGAGCTGGCGGCCTTGCTGGCGCCGGTGGTGCAGCAGAGCTCCGAACGGCTGGAGCGTTCGCTGCGCGACGAGTTGACCCGCAGTGCCGGCGGTACCCGCCAGGAGCTGCTGGCGACCCTGGCGCAGTTTCAGCAGACCCTGTTGACCCAGGGCGGCGATGTGGCGCGCACGCAGAACGAGCAGATCGACAGCTTCCGTGTGCAGCTGGGCGGCCTGCAGCAATCGCTGTCGGCCCAGGCGCTGGCGGCCCGCGAGGCGCAGGACGCGGCCGCGCTGCGCGGCGCGCAGGCGCAGACCCAGGCGATGCAGCGGCTGTCGGACACCATGAGCGAGCAGCTGAAGGCGCTCTCGCAGGCCAATGAGCTGCGCCTGGCCGAGGTGCGCCAGACCGTCGAGCAAAGGCTGACCGCGATCCAGCAGGACAACGAGAAGAAGCTCGAGCAGATGCGCGCCACCGTCGACGAGAAGCTGCATGCCACCTTGGAGCAGCGCCTGGGCGAGAGCTTCAAGCAGGTGGCCGAGCGGCTGGAGCAGGTGCACAAGGGCCTGGGCGAGATGCAGAACCTGGCCCGCGATGTCGGCTCGCTGAACCGCGTGCTGACCAATGTGAAGACGCGCGGCATCTTCGGCGAGGTGCAGCTGGCCGGCCTGCTGGAGCAGGTGTTCACGGCCGAGCAGTACGCGTCGAACGTGGTGACGATTCCGGGCAGCGCCGAGCGGGTCGAGTTCGCGATTGCGTTGCCGGGCCAGCGCGATGACGGCAAGCCTCTGTGGCTGCCTATCGATGCGAAGTTCCCGCGCGAGGACTATGAGCGCCTGCTGGAGGCGCAGGAGCGTGCCGATGCGGCCGGCGTCGAGGCGGCCGGCAAGGCCATCGAGAGCCGGCTGCGGCTGGAGGCCAAGACCATCCGCGAGAAGTACATCGCGCCGCCCCACACCACCGACTTCGGCATGCTGTTCGTGCCGACCGAGGGCCTGTATGCCGAGGCGCTGCGCCGGCCCGGCCTGATGCAGGCCCTGCAGACCGAGCACAAGGTGATGCTGGTCGGCCCGACCACCTTGCTGGCCACGCTGACCAGCTTGCAGATGGGCTTCCGGACCCTGGCGCTGGAGAAGCGCTCGGCCGAGGTCTGGGAGGTGCTGGGCGCGGTCAAGACGGAGTTCGGCAAGTTCGGCGATGTCTTGGCCAAGACCAAGAAGAAGCTGGAGGAAGCCAGCAACACCATCGACGCGGCCGAGACCCGCACCCGCGCGATGACGCGCAAGCTCAAGAGCGTCGAGGCGCTGCCCGACGAGGCGACGCAGAAATTGCTGAAGCTGGGCCTACCCGATAGCGCCGACGAGGGCGACGAGGGCGACGCTTCTTGACGAGTGCTGCCGAACCGGCCGATCTGCGCCTGGCCTTTCCCTGGCTGATCGCGACGCTGATCGCGGTCCATGCCTGCATGGCCGTCACGCGGGTGGCGGCCAGCCTGTGGGTGCTGGATCAGGGCTATGGCGAGTGGACCGTCGGTGTGCTGCTGAGCCTGTTCGCGCTGGCGCCGCTGTTCCTGTCGCTGTGGGCCGGCCGGCTGGCCGATCGACACGGCTTTCACCGGCCGGTCGGCATCGGCGTGCTGATGGCGCTGGTCGGAGCGCTGGTGGCACTGCGCTCGCAGTCGCTCTGGGCCATCACGATCAGCTGCCTGCTCAGCGGCGGCGCGATCAGCGTTGCGGCGGTGGCGATGCAACGCGAGGCCGGGCTGATGGCCGACAACCCCGCCGAGCTGAAGCGGGTGTTCAGTTGGGTGGCGCTGGGGCCGGCGCTGTCGAATGCTTTGGCGCCGGTGGCGGCCGGCTTGCTGATCGACCATGTCAGCTTCCGTGCCGCCTTCGCGCTGGCGGTGCTGCTGCCGCTGCTGGCCTGGGGCTTTGCGCTGCGGGTGCCGCGCCATGCGCCGCGCCAGACCGCGGCCCAGGCAGGTGCGGCCGCCCGGCCCGCCTGGGATCTGCTGCGCGAGCCAGCGCTGCGCAATCTGCTGCTGCTCAACATCGTGCTGTCCGCCGCCTGGGACGCGCACAGCTTTGTCGTGCCGGTGGTGGGTCATGCGCGCGGGCTGTCGGCCTCCAGCATTGGCCTGGTGCTGGGCAGTTTTGCGGTGGCCGCGACAGTCGTGCGCCTGGCCATCGTGCGTTGGGCTCAGCATCTGGACGAGCTGAAGGCGTTGCGCGCTGCGATGGCCCTGGCCACCGTGATGCTGATGGGCTATGCCTGGCTGCCGGGCACGCCGGGGCTGATGCTGGGCTCGGCCCTGCTGGGCATGGCGCTGGGCTCGGTCCAGCCGATGGTGCTGGCGATGCTGCACCAGGTGACGCCGGCGGACCGCCATGGCCAGGCCCTGGGTCTGCGCATGCTGGCCACGAATGGCGCGACGATCGCGATGCCGGTCGGCTTCGGCCTGCTCGCGGCCGCGACCACCGCCGCCGCGCCGCTGTGGCTGATGGCGGCGCTGCTGCTGGCCGCGCAGGCGGCGGCCGTGCGCATAGGGCGGGCTCGCGGCGCCGATTCCTGAGCCGCATACCCGGCGGGCGGCCGTGCCTATGCTGGTTTTCCTGGGTGTGGCTGCCGCGCGATTTTCGTGCGTATAGCGACTATCCCGATGTACGGCACCGGGCGCGCTGGCTAGATTGTGTGCACCGCAACAGCAAACGTTTGCGGTCATTTTAGGCCGTGTCGGCCTGCCTCGTGACCAGCCAAGGCGGCGGATGGGGCAGGTCGGCATATCGATGCGACCGCCCTCAACCGGATTCAGCGATGACACACCACCGTACCCTCAGCCCGAGCCTGATCGCGCTCGCGCTGGCCTCTGCATTCCCCGTGGCACAAGCGCAAAGCAGCGCACCCGCGGTCGAGTCCAAGAAGGACGCCACCCAGCTGGAGGCGGTGATCGTCACCGGCAGCCGCCGGGTCGAGAACCTGAAGGATGTGCCGATGTCGATCTCGGCGATGAAGGGCGAGGAGCTGGAGGCCTACAACGCCAGCGGGCAGGACGTGCGCGCGCTGTCGGGCCGGGTGCCCAGCCTGAACATCGAGTCGGACTTCGGCCGCTCCTTCCCGCGCTTTTACGTTCGCGGCCTGGGCAATACCGACTTCGACCTGAACGCCTCGCAGCCGGTCGGCCTGGTCTATGACGAGGTGGTGCAGGAAAGCCCGATGCTCAAGGGCTTCCCGGTCTTCGATATGGAGCAGGTCGAGGTCTTGCGCGGCCCGCAGGGCACGCTATTTGGCCGCAACTCGCCGGCCGGCGTGCTGAAGTTCGACTCGGCCAAGCCGGGCAAGCGCATGGACGGCTATGCCAGCCTGGGCTTCGGCCGTTTCGGTGCGGTCAACTTCGAGGGCATGGTCAATGTGCCCATGGGCAGCGACTGGTCGCTGCGTGCCGCCGGCATCGTGCAGACCGCCGATGACCGCATCCACAACCCGCAGCCCACCGGCGAGAAGAATCTGGAGGGCTATAACGACAAGGCCGCGCGCGTGCAGGCGGCCTACAGCAACGGCGGCTTCCACGGCCTGTTCAAGCTGCAGGGCCGCGACTACAAGGGCAATGCCACGACCTTCCGTGCCAACATCATCAAGCGCGGCAGCAATGATCTGGTCGACGGCTTCGACTTCAAGAACTACCCCAGCAACGGCCTGAACGTTCAGACCCTGCAGTCTCACGGCCTCAGCGCCCGGCTGCGCTGGGACCTGGGCAGCATCCGCCTGCATTCGATCACCGCCTACGACCGCGCCAAGTTCTACAGCCGCGCCGATGTGGATGGTGGCCTCGTCGGCGGTCCCAACTATCCTGGCCAACCCGCCGTGATCCCCTTCCAGGCCGAGACCGCCGATGGCCTGCCCTATCTGCGCCAGATGACGCAGGAGCTGCGCGTCGAGTCGAACACGGCCGACCCGCTGCAATGGATCGGCGGCCTGTACTACTTCAACGAGAAGCAGCAGGTCGACAGCTTCAACTTCGATTCCTTGGCCGTCGGCAACCCGCAGAACGGCTATGCGGTGCAGCACCAGGAGTCCAAGTCCTGGGCCGCGTTCGGTTCGCTGAATTACGCCGTCAGCCCCGACTTGAAGCTGCGCGGCGGCCTGCGCTACACCAATGACAAGAAGGATTTCGACGCCCAGCGCACGCTGACGCCTTTCGGCGGTGCCAACACCGCACTGCTGACAACCAATCCCAAGTCCAGCAACTGGAGCTGGGACTTCAGCGCCAACTACAGCCTGGACAAGAGCACCTCGCTGTTCACCCGCGTCGCCACCGGCTACCGCGCGCCCAGCATCCAGGGCCGCGTGCTGTTCGGCGACTCGATCTCGGTGGCCGACTCCGAGAAGGCCTTGTCCTTCGAGGCGGGCTTCAAGGCTGACATCCTGAACAACGCGGCCCGCATCAGCGGCACGGTGTTCAGCTATCGCGTCAAGGACCTGCAGCTGACCGCCGGCAGCGGCAGCGTCAATCAGAACCGTCTGATCAATGCCGATAAGGCGGTCGGCCGCGGCTTCGAGCTCGATATGCAGGCCATCCTGAACCGCAACTGGCGCACGACGCTGGGCCTGAGCTTCAACGACACTGAGATCAAGGACGGCAGCCTGTTCGTCTCGCCCTGCGGCAACAGCTGCACGGTACTTGACCCGGCCGGCCCGGTGGCCGGCACCGTGCTGATCGGCGGCAACGACCTGCCGCGCGCGCCGCGCTGGGTGGCCAACTGGACCCTGAAGTACAGCACCGAGCTGGCGGGTGGCGATCTGTACGTGCTGACCGACTGGGCCTACAAGGACAAGTACAACATGTTCCTGTACGAGGCCAAGGAGTACAAGGCCAAGGCCATGCTGGAAGGCGGTCTGCGCGCCGGCTATGCCTGGGGCAATGGCAAGTACGAGGCGTCCGCCTATGTGCGCAACCTGACCGACCGCCAGCAACTGGTCGCGGCGATCGACTTCAACAACCTGACCGGCATCCTGAACGAACCGCGCAGCTACGGTGTGCAGTTCAAGGTCTCGTACTGAGCCTGGGCACAGCGGCTGCGCGCCGTTTTTAAAACCAGTCGCGCAGCTGCTCCACATAGTCCGGCGGCAGGATGTGGCCGCCGGCAAAGCGCAGATGCTTGTTGCCCGGGCCGCCCAGGGCCGCGAAGAAGCTCAGGTAGGCGCTGCGGTCGGTGTACTCATCCTTGTCGGCGCTGAGCAGCCAGATCCTGTTGTCGGCCAGGCCCGGCAGCAGATTCTTGACCGCCACGGCGGCCAGCTTGTCGTCCAGCAGGATGGGAGCGATGGCGGCGACATCGCCAACCCGCTCATCCACACCGGCCAGCAGCAGGGCGTTCTGCCCGCCCATGCTGTAGCCGGTGGCCTTGATGCGGCGCGCGTCGATCTGCGGCAGCCGGGTGACCCAGTCCAGCAGCAGGCGGTGATCGCGCACCGTGTCCACCAGCATGGCTTCATAGGGCTCGCGCTGGCCCCAGAGGTGCAGATCGTCCATCAGCTGTTCGATATCGACCTTGGGGTCCTTGCGCGCGCCATTGCGGCGTGCGTCGATGGCACTCACCGCATGGCCGCGCTGCAGGGCCAGCTCGGTGAGCTGGTGGGTGTGCTCCAGGGTCGTGCCGCCCTTGTACTCGGCCTGCCACCAGCGCCAATGGCTGCGCCCCATGCCATGCATCGCGATCAGCAGCGGGAAGGGGGCGCCGGCCGTGGCCGGGTCGCTGGGGTAGCGGATGCGGCCGTTGACGATACTGCCGTCAAAGCTGGTGAAGCTGAAATCCTGGGCCAGATCCTTGATCGGCGCCAGCTGCAGGGCCAGGTCTTGCTGCGGGCTGTAGGCATAGCGGGCCTGGAGCTCGGCCGCGCTGATCTCGTAAGGCTTGAGCCCGAAGAGGCTCCACCACAGCGCGGCAATCAGCGCGACGCCTCCAAGCAGTCCCATGGCTATCCTTGTGTGTTTTTTCATATGCACCAGCATAGAAAGCGAGCCGTGAAGACGGCGTGAGCGGGAGACCGAGCAATTTGCTACAACTCTTGCGACTAGAGCTGGTGCTCTTTTGCGCCGCCTCCGCTAAGGTGGCGGCCTTTTGCACGCCACCTTTTCTCCATGAGCGAATCTGCCTCCCAATCTGGCGCGGCGCTGCCGTCCGAGGGCTGGCGCCTGGTGGACCGTGAGGCGCCGCCGGACGATGCCGGCGATACCGTGCCCGAACCCACCGGACAGCCCGAAGAACTCGCCGGGCCGCCGGAGCTGTCGCGCCCGGCCGGGCTTGTGCGACTCTCTGCCCCCAATCTGCCGCTCAAGCTCAACGGCCGGCTGACCGCCTACAGCGTGCGCAAGGTCCGGCACCGCTGGCTCAGCTCGCTGGCCCCCTGGCGTGACCGCCGCCTCGGCGACGCCTGCGGCCTCTGGCTGGCACCTTGCAATGTGGTCCACACCCTGGGCCTGTGGCATGCGGTCGATGTGGTGTTCCTGGAGGCCGACGGCACCATCGCCCGCGTCGCCAAGCGGGTGCCGCCCTGGCGTTTCGTCAGCTGCAGCCGGGCCAGCTCGGCGCTGCGCCTGCGCGCCGGCATGGTCAAGCTGCTGCGGCTCAAGCCCGGCATGGCGCTGGACCTGACGACCTGAGTTCTGTCCGGGCGACCCACCCGTCCACCCTCGACATAGGGCGGGCCGGCCCGCTTGCCTCAGCTCATGCCCTGGTGGCGCAGCAGTGCGTCGATCTTGGGCTCGCGGCCGCGGAAGGCCTTGAAGCTGTCCATCGCGTCGCGGGCGCCGCCGGCTTCCAGGATGCTCTGCAGAAAGCGCGCGCCGGTGGCCGGGTTGAACACGCCTTCTTCCTCGAAGGCGCTCCAGGCGTCGGCGCTCAGCAGTTCGGCCCATTTGTAGCTGTAGTAGCCGGCCGAATAGCCACCCGCGAAGATGTGCGAGAAGCTGTGCTGGAAGCGGTTGAAGGGCGGCGGCGGCAGCACGGCCACCTCGGCACGCACCTCGTCGAGCAGGCTCTGGATGCCGGCTTCGCTGCCCACCTCGGCATGCATGCGCATATCGAATAGCGAGAACTCGATCTGGCGCAGGGTCTGCAGCCCGCTCTGGAAGTTCTTCGCGGCCGTCATCTTGTCGAACAGCGCGCGCGGCAGCGGCGCGCCGGTGTCGACATGCTGGGTCAGCTGCTGCAGCACCTCCCATTCCCAGCAGAAGTTCTCCATGAACTGGCTGGGCAGCTCCACCGCATCCCACTCGACGCCGGAGATGCCGGAGACGCCCAGCTCGTTCACCTGGGTCAGCAGATGGTGCAGGCCGTGACCGAACTCGTGGAACAGGGTCGTGACATCGTCGTGCGTCAGCAGGGCCGGTTTGTCGCCCACTGGCGAGGCGAAGTTGCAAACCATCTGCGCCACCGGCGTCTGCTGCACGCCCTCGGGCCGCGCCCAGCGGCTGCGCACCTCGTCCATCCAGGCGCCGGGGCGTTTGCCGGGGCGGGCGTAGAGGTCCAGATAGAACTGGCCGACCAGTTCACCCTGTCTGTCCAGGCGATAGAACTTGACGGTGTCGTGCCAGACCTCGGCGGCCTGCTCGACGATCTTCACATTGAACAGGCGCTCGATGATGTCGAACAGGCCCTGCAGCACGCGCGGCAAGGTGAAGTATTGCTTGACCTCCTGGTCGCTGAAGGCATAGCGGGCCTCCTTCAGGCGCTCGGAGACGAAGGCCGTGTCCCAGGCCTGCATCTCGGCCAGGGCCAGGTCTTGCGCGGCGAAGGCACGCAGCTCGGCCAGGTCCTTCTCGGCGAAGGGGCGGGCACGGCCCGCCAGGTCGCGCAGGAAGTCCAGCACCTGGGCCGGCGAGCTGGCCATCTTGGCCACCAGCGAGGCCTCGGCGAAGTTCTGGAAGCCCAGCAGCTGTGCCTCTTCCTGGCGCAGCATCAAGAGCTCCTGCATCAGCGCGCTATTGTCCAGCTCGGGCGGGCCGAACTCGCTGGCGCGCGTCACGTAGGCACGGTAGAGCTTCTCGCGCAGCGCGCGGTCGGTGCCGTACTGCATCACCGGCATATAGACCGGGAAATGCAGGGTCAGCTTGTGGCCGTCCTTGCCCTCGGCGGCGGCCGCGTCGCGGGCGGCCGTGACCACATCCGGCGGCACGCCGGCCAGCTCCTCGGCGCTGGCGTAGTAGGCAAAGCCGTCGGTCGCGTCCATCACATGCTCGGAGAACTTCTGGGCCAGCTCGGCACTGCGCTCCTGGATCGCGGCGAAGCGCTCTTTGGCGGCGCCCTGCAGTTCGGCACCGGACAGCACGAAGTCGCGGATCCAGTGCTTCAGCGCCTGCTTTCGGGCCGGGTTCAGGCTAGTCGCAGTGGCATTGATGGCCTTGTACTTGGCATAGAGCTTTTCATCGGCACCCAGGCCGGTGTAGAACTCGGTGACGGCCGGCAGCATCGCGTTATAGGCCTCGCGCAGCTCGGGCGTGTTGGCCACGGCGTTGAGGTGGCCGACGGCGCCCCAGGCATGGCCCAGGCGTTCGGTGGCGACGCTGAGGATGCGGGCCAGCGTGTCGTAGTCGGCCGCAGTGGCCTCGGCCGTGGCAGTGTTCAGCGCGGCCTGGGCCTGGGCCAGCAGTTCGGCAATGGCCGGCTGGATGTGTTCGGGTTTGATGCTGGCGAAGGCCGGCAGCGGGGCGGTGGAGAGCAGCGGATTCGTCATGGCATCAGGCCTTTTGGGTAGCAGCGGCGACACGTTCGGCTGACTCTAGCGTGTTGACCAGCAGCATCGTGATGGTCATAGGCCCGACCCCACCGGGCACCGGGGTGATCCAGCCGGCCACGTCCTTGACGGCGGCGAAATCGACATCGCCGCAGAGCTTGCCTTCATCGTTGCGGTTCATGCCCACATCGATCACGATGGCGCCGGGCTTGACCATGTCGGCGGTCAGCACATTGCGCTTGCCGACCGCAGCGACGACCACATCGGCCTGGCGGGTGAAGGCGCCGATGTCCGGCGTGCCGCTGTGGCAGACGGTGACGGTGGCATTGGCCTGCAGCAGCAGCAGGGCCATCGGCTTGCCGACGGTGTTGCTGCGGCCGATCACGACCGCATGCTTGCCCTTTAGCGAGACGCCGGTGCTCTCGATCAGCTTCATGCAGCCATAGGGCGTGCAGGGACGGAAGCCCGGCAGGCCGGTGAGGGTTTCGCCGGCCGACAGCACCGAGTAGCCGTCCACGTCCTTGGCAGAGGAGATCGCCTCGATGACCTTGTGCGGATCGATGTGCTTGGGCAGCGGCATCTGCACCAGGATGCCGTGGATGCTGGGGTCCTGGTTGAGCGCTTCGACGCGGGCCAGCAACTCGGCTTCGCTCAGCGTTGCTTCATACTTTTCGAGCACCGAGTGCAGGCCGTATTCCTCGCAGGCCTTGACCTTGTTGCGCACATAGACGGCGCTGGCCGGGTCTTCGCCGACCAGGATCACCGCCAGGCCGGGCTTCAGTCCTTGAGCCGTCAGCGCGGCCGCGCGTTGCGCCACCTCGGCGCGGATTTGCTTGGACAGGGCGTTGCCGTCGATCAGTTGTGCGGTCATTTTTCAATCTCCAAAACGCAAAAGGCCGCTGTAACAGCGGCCTCGTCAAACCAGTTCAGTCTCAGGCTTTCGCCGGCGCGCCGAGCGCAATCTTCAGCAGATCGGCCACCGTGTTGGCGTTGAGCTTCTCCATGATGTTGGCGCGGTGCGCCTCCACCGTCTTGATGCTGATGCCCAGGTCGTCGGCGATCTGCTTGTTCAGGCGGCCGGCGACGATGCGCTCCAGCACCTGGGCTTCGCGTGTCGTCAGGCGCGACAGCAGGGCGTCGCGGCTGGCGGCTTCCTGGTGCGTCGAGAAGGCGTTGCGGGCCTGGTCCAGCATGCGCTCGACCAGGGCCAGCAGCTCGTCTTCCTTGAAGGGCTTTTCGATGAAATCCATCGCGCCCTTCTTCATGGTCTGCACCGCCATCGGCACATCGCCGTGGCCGGTGATGAAGACCACCGGCAGCGGGCTGCGGCGCTCCAGCAGGCGGTCCTGCAGCTCCAGGCCGCTCATGCCTTCCATGCGGATGTCGGCGATCAGACAGGCCACTTCGCGCGGGTCGTAGCGGCTCAGGAAACTCTCGGCGGAGTCAAAGCACTTGACGCGGTAGTCCTTGCCTTCCAGTAGCCATTGCAGGGAATCCCGCACGGCCTCGTCATCGTCAACAACGTAGACGTTACCCTTCTTCGGAATCAGACTCATGGTGTCGCAGCAGTGTTCGTAGCAGTGCCCGAGGGCTCGGGGCGCGGGATGTCTACCGGGATGGTGAAGGCGAACCGGCACCCCACAATAGCCGCGCCATTGTATAAGTTCTCGGCCCTGATCCGGCCCTGGTGGGACTCGACGATGGACCGGCATAACCCTAGGCCTATGCCCAGGCCGTCCGCCTTGGTCGAGAAGAAGGCCTCGTACATGCGCTCGATCACCTCCTCTGGCAGGCCCGGGCCCATGTCGGTGACGCTGAACTCGATATGGCCGCCGAGCTCGGGCGTGTGTTTAGGGATCACTCTCAGTTCGATGTGGCGGCGCGACACCGGCAGGCCGGCGTTGTCGATCGCCTCGGCGGCGTTCTTCAGCAGATTCAGCACCACCTGCTCGATCAGGATCGGGTCCACCATCAGCGGCGGCAGGCGCTGGGCCACATAGGTGTGGATCGCAACATTGCGGCGACGCAGCTCGATGCCGGCCAGCTCGACCGCGTCCTCGATGATCTCGGGCGCACTGGAGGCCTGCCGCTGCGGCTCGCTGCGCTTCACGAAGTTGCGGATGCGGTGAATGATCTGGCCGGCGCGCTGGGCCTGCTTGGCGGTCTTCTCCAGCGCGGCCAGCAGATCGTCCTTCTGGATCGCGTCGTTGCGCACCCGCGAGACCATGCCGTTGCAGTAGTTGGTGATCGCGGTCAGCGGCTGGTTCAGCTCATGGGCGACGCTGGAGGCCATCTCGCCCATGGTCATCAGCCGGCTGGTCACCTGCGCCTTCTCGGCCTGCTGGGCCGACAGCATCTCGGCGTGGCGGCGCGCGGTGATGTCGGTGGCGATCAGCATCTGGGCCAGGCGGCCGTCGGTCCACTGCAGATAGCGGGCGCGCACATCGAACCACATCTCCAAGGTGTCGATATAGACCTCGCGCGGGTCGGAGCCGACCTCGGTCAGCTGCTGGGCCGGCAGGCCGCCGTAGTCGTCGACCTCTTCGTCGGTTTCCGGTTCGGCCTCGCTGCGGCCCAGCTGGCTGCCGGCCAGCACCGCATGGCCCTTGGGGTCGGCGCCGAACCAGAGCCGGTAGCTGCGGTTGGCGAACAGCAGCTCGCCCTGCTGCACCGACAGCACCGAGACCGCCGCGTCCAGGCCTTCCAGCACCGTGGTGAAGCGCTCGTGCGAGGCGCTGAGCTGGTCGCGCACGCGCTTGGCCTCGGTGATATTGGTCATCGAGGTCATCCAGCCGCTTTGCTTGCCCTTGGGGTCGATCAGCGGCGAGACGTACATGCGCGCGTCGAAGATGGTGCCGTCCTTGCGCATCACCTTGACCTCGGCACCGCCCGATGGGCTGCGGCCCTGGACCTCCTGTTGCAGCAGCCGCGAGTTCTCCTCGTAGCGATCGGTGGGCCAGTAGGGGAAGGGCGGTTTGCGGCCGATCAGCTCGGCCTCGGAGAAGCCGGTCATCGCGCAGAAGGCCGGGTTCACATAGGAGATGCGCGACTCCATGTCCATGGCCCGCATGCCGGTCAGCATCGAGTTCTCCATCGCACGGCGGAAGTTGGTCTCGCTGGACAGCGCGGTCTGGATCTGCAGGCGCCGGCGCATATGCTTCCAGGTGCCCAAGAGCATCCACACGGTCAGCACCGACAGCGCCACCACCATCCAGAACAAGGTGTTGGAGATCAGGCCGATCGAGGTGCGGTAGCCCTGGCCGCGCAGGATCAGGCCGTTCAGCGCCGGGGCCAGCGGCACGTCATGCATGATGGACGCGCGCTGCAGGCGCTGGCCCGGCATCGGCGTCACGGTGCTGCTGACGATCTGCTCGCGGCCGTCCAGCACCGCCACCGGATGGCGCGCCGCCACCTCGGACGGCACCGAGTAGCGCAGCAGCGCCTCGACCGAGTATTCGGCGATCAGCACACCCGAAAAGCCGCTGCGGTCGATCAAGGGCACCTGGACCTGGAACACGGTCAGGTTGTTGAAGTCGTTGAAGGCCAGCGAATAGGTCGGCTGGCGCCGGTCCTTGGCGGCCTGGAAGGCCAGCTCGGGTGCGCTGGACTGCTCGGCCATCGGCATCGACGGGTCGCGGCCATCGTCGCCCATCAGGCTCTCGGCCTGGAAGCCGGCGGCGCTGACGCTGGCGCGGCGCTTGCGCTGGTTGTTCAGCCAGGTGACATGGGTGATCTCGGGCCGGTCGCGGGCAAAGGCCGAGGCCTGGGCGGTGAACTCGTGGGCGTCGACCGCGCGGGTGACGATCTCCCGGGCGATGCGCACCAGCTGTTCCTGGTTTTCGATCAGGCGCAGGCGGATCTGCTGCTGGGCGATCTCGGTGTCGCGCTTGACGGCCTCGGCCTCGCGCTCGATCTCCTCGTTACGCAGATACCAGAAGGCCAGGATGATGGCCGCGAGGAAGAGCATCACCGAGATCAGCGGGCCCAGCGTGGCGAAGCGGTCCTGGCGCGACGGCGACTGGCGCCGCCACCAGGTGGCGACCAGGCGCTGCAGCGGGAGGGTGGCGCGGCGCAGCGCGCCCTTGATAGCGAGGCGGGAAAGCATGGCCCGATTATCCCGGCGCCAGCCAGGCCTCAGCCTCGGCGCATTCCCTGTTGTTTCATTATGCGGAATGCACTCGCGCAATTTGGGAGTGTTGCGAACTTGTGCGACACTCCGCGCGAAACGCTTTTAGAGTCAGCCCTCAATAAAAGGAGACAAGCATGTCTGCGCAGCCGCAATCTTTTCTTGGCGCCGCCGCCAACGACACCGATGCCCAGGAAACCAAGGAGTGGTTGGACGCGCTGTCCGCCGTGATTGGTGAAGAGGGCGGTGAGCGCGCGCATTTCCTGCTTGAGACCCTGATCGGCCATGCCCGTCAGGCCGGCATCGATGTGCCGTTCTCGGCCAACACCGCCTATGTCAACACCATCCCGGTGGAGCAGCAGGCCCATTGCCAGGGCAATATCGCGATCGAGAAGCGCCTGCGTGCCTTCATGCGCTGGAACGCGATGGCCATGGTGGTGCGGGCCAATCGCCTGAACCCGGAAGACGGCGGCGATCTGGGCGGCCATATCGGCTCCTTTGCCTCGGTGGCCAGTATGTTCGGCGCCGGTTTCAACCATTTCTGGCACGCCGAGAGCGAGGGCCACGGCGGCGACCTGCTTTATATCCAGGGCCATAGCGCGCCCGGCATCTACGCCCGCGCCTATCTGGAGGGCCGTCTGACCGAGGCCCAGCTCGACAGCTTCCGCCAGGAGGTGGACGGCAAGGGCCTGTCCAGCTATCCGCATCCCAAGCTGATGCCCGAGTTCTGGCAGTTCCCGACCGTCTCGATGGGCCTGGGCCCGCTGATGGCGATCTACCAAGCGCGTTTCCTGAAGTATCTGCATGCCCGCGGCATTGCCGATACCGCCAACCGCAAGGTCTGGGTGTTCTGCGGCGACGGCGAGATGGACGAGCCCGAATCGCTGGGCGCGATCGGCCTGGCCGCCCGCGAGAACCTCGACAACCTGGTCTTTGTCGTCAACTGCAATCTGCAGCGCCTGGACGGCCCGGTGCGCGGCAACGGCAAGATCGTGCAGGAGCTGGAGAGCGAATTCCGCGGCAGCGGCTGGAACGTGATCAAGCTGCTGTGGGGCAATGGCTGGGACGCCCTGCTGGCGCGCGACAAGAGCGGCAAGCTCAAGCAGCTGATGATGGAGACGCTGGACGGCGACTACCAGGCCATGAAGGCCAATGACGGCGCTTTCGTGCGCAAGAACTTCTTCGGCAAGTATCCGGAGACGGCGAAGCTGGTCGAGCACATGAGCGACGAGGAAGTGTTCGAGCTGCGCCGCGGTGGCCACCAGCCCGAGAAGGTCTATGCGGCTTTCCATGCCGCCCACCACAACACCACGGGCCAACCCACCGTGCTGCTGGTCAAGACCGTCAAGGGCTATGGCATGGGCAAGGCCGGTGAGGGCAAGAACACCGTGCACCAGACCAAGAAGCTGTCGGACGAGGACATCAAGTACATCCGCGACCGCTTCAACATCCCCATCCCCGACAGCGAGCTGCCCAAGCTGCCTTACTACAAGCCGGCCGAGGACACGCCGGAGATGCGCTATCTGCACGAGCGTCGCCAGGCCCTGGGTGGTTATCTGCCGCAGCGCCGCGTCAAGGCCGAGGAGAGCTTCACCGTGCCGCCGCTGGACACCTTCAAGGCGGTGCTGGAGCCGACGGCCGAGGGCCGCGAGATCTCGACCACACAGGCCTATGTGCGTTTCCTGACCCAGCTGCTGCGCGACCCGGCGCTGGGCCCGCGCACCGTGCCCATCCTGGTCGACGAGGCGCGCACCTTCGGCATGGAAGGCCTGTTCCGCCAGATCGGCATCTACAACCCCAAGGGCCAGCTCTACACCCCGGTCGACAAGGACCAGGTGATGTACTACCGCGAGGACAAGGCCGGCCAGATCCTGCAAGAAGGCATCAACGAGGCCGGTGGCATGGCCAGCTGGATCGCTGCGGCAACGTCGTACTCGACGAACAACCGCGTGATGATCCCGTTCTATGTCTACTACTCGATGTTCGGCTTCCAGCGCATCGGCGACCTGGCCTGGGCCGCCGGCGATATGCAGGCGCGCGGCTTCCTGCTCGGCGGTACCTCGGGCCGCACCACGCTGAACGGCGAAGGCCTGCAGCATGAGGACGGTCACAGCCATATCCTGGCCGGCACGATCCCGAACTGCATCAGCTACGACCCGAGCTTCGCCCACGAAGTGGCGGTGATCCTGCACAGCGGCCTCAAGCGCATGGTCGAGAAGCAGGAGAACGTCTACTTCTACATCACGCTGCTCAACGAGAACTACCCGATGCCGGGCCTGCAGGCCGGCACCGAGGAGCAGATCCTGAAGGGCATGTATCTGCTGGACCAGGCCGGCGACACGAGCAAGCCGGTCGTCAACCTGCTGGGTTCCGGCACCATCCTGCGCGAGAGCCAGGCCGCCAAGAAGCTGCTGGAAGCCGACTGGGGCGTCAGCGCCCATGTCTGGAGCTGCCCGAGCTTCAACGAGCTGACCCGCGACGGCCAGGACGCCGAGCGCTGGAACCTGCTGCACCCGACCGAGGCACCGCGCGTGTCCTTCGTCGCCCAGCAGCTGGCCAAGACCAGCGGCCCGGTGATCGCGTCGACCGACTACATGAAGAACTACGCCGAGCAGATCCGCGCCTTCATCCCGGCCGGTCGCAGCTACAAGGTGCTGGGCACCGACGGTTTCGGCCGCTCGGATTTCCGCTACAAGCTGCGCGAGCATTTCGAGATCAACCGCCACTACATCGTCGTGGCGGCGCTGAAGTCGCTGGCCGACGAAGGCAAGCTGCCGCTGGCCAAGGTGGCCGAGGCGATTGCGAAGTACGGCATCAAGGCCGACAAGATCAACCCCCTGTACGCTTGATTCAGCGGCCTCGCGGAGACAACACATGGCATTGGTAGAAGTCAAGGTCCCGGACATCGGGGACGTCAAGGACGTGGCGGTCATCGAGCTGCTGGTCAAGGTGGGCGACACGGTCAAGGCCGAGCAGAGCCTGATCACCGTCGAGAGCGACAAGGCCTCGATGGAGATCCCCAGCTCGGGCGCCGGCGTCGTCAAGGAGATCAGGGTCAAGATCGGTGACACGGTCAATGAGGGCAGCGTTGTGCTGCTGCTGGAAGCCGAGGGCGCGGCCGCTGCTGCGCCAGCACCTGCAGCCACTGCAGCGCCGGCTCCCGCGCCCGTCGCTGCCGCTCCGGCACCCGCTGCCGCGCCTGCCGCCAGCGGCATGGTCGAGGTGGTCGTGCCTGACATCGGCGATTTCGATGAGGTCGCGGTGATCGAGGTGATGGTCAAGGCCGGCGACACCGTCAAGGTCGAGCAAAGCCTGATCACGGTCGAGAGCGACAAGGCCTCGATGGAGATCCCGTCCTCGCACGCCGGCGTGATCAAGGACCTGAAGGTCAAGGTCGGTGACAAGGTCGCCAAGGGCACGCTGCTGGCGCTGCTGGAGGTGAAGGGCACTGCCCCGACACCGGCCCTTGCGACACCGGCTGCGGCACCTGCACCGGCTGCCGCACCTGCGGCGGCACCGGCTGTTGCCGCTGCTGCGCCGGCTGCTGCCTTGCCCGCCCATGAGCCGAGTTCCCCGAGCGGCAAGCTGCCGCATGCCTCGCCCAGCATCCGCAAGCTGGCGCGCGAGCTGGGTGTGCCGCTGGCCGAGGTCAAGGGCTCGGGCGCCAAGGGCCGCATCACTGAATCCGATGTGCAGGGTTTCGTCAAGGCCGTGATGGCCGGCAGCGTTCAGACCGCCGCGCAGAAGGCCGTCGCTCCGGCTGCTGCCGCCGGTGGCGCTCTGCCGGGCCTGCTGCCCTGGCCCAAGGTCGACTTCGAGAAGTTCGGCCCCATCGAGCGCAAGGAGCTGTCGCGCATCAAGAAGATCAGCGGCGCCAATCTGCACCGCAACTGGGTTGTGATCCCGCATGTGACGAATCACGACGATGCGGACATCACCGAGCTGGAAGCCTTCCGCGTCGCGACCAATAAGGAAAACGAGAAATCGGGCATCAAGGTCACGATGCTGGCCTTCATGATCAAGGCGGCCGTCGCGGCGCTGAAGAAATTCCCCGAGTTCAACAGCTCGCTGGACGTCGACGGCACCCTGGTGCTGAAGAACTACTTCCACATCGGCTTCGCGGCCGACACGCCCAACGGCCTGGTCGTGCCCGTCATCAAGGACGCCGACAAGAAGGGCATCTTCCAGATCAGCCAGGAAATGGGCGAGTTGGCCAAGAAGGCGCGCGACGGCAAGCTGGGTCCGGCCGATATGAGCGGTGGCTGCTTCTCGATCTCGTCGCTGGGCGGCATCGGTGGCAAGTACTTCACGCCCATCATTAACGCGCCCGAGGTCGCCATCATGGGCGTCTGCAAGAGCAGCATCGAGCCGGTCTGGGACGGCAAGGCCTTCCAGCCGCGCCTGATCCTGCCGCTGAGCCTGAGCTGGGACCACCGCGTGATCGACGGCGCGGCTGCGGCCCGCTTCAATGTCTATTTCGCGTCCTTGCTGGCGGACTTCCGCCGCATTGCACTCTGATCGGGGAGCGAAGAACATGGCATTGATTGAAGTGAAAGTCCCGGACATCGGCGACTTCAAGGACGTCGCGGTGATCGAACTGCTGGTCAAGGCCGGCGACACCATCAAGGTCGAGCAAAGCCTGATTACGGTGGAGAGCGACAAGGCCTCGATGGAGATCCCGTCGACGCACGCCGGCGTCGTCAAGGAGCTGAAGCTCAAGGTCGGCGATGTGGTGAATCAGGGCAGCCTGGTGCTGATGCTGGAATCGGATGCGGCCGCTGCACCAGCGCCCGCGCCGTCACCTGCTGCCGCACCGGCAGCGCCACCCGCCGTTGCGCCGACGGCTGCCAGCTTTGCGGGCAGTGCCGACGGCGAGTACGACCTGGTCGTGCTGGGCGGCGGCCCTGGTGGCTATTCGGCCGCTTTCCGCGCCGCCGACCTGGGTCTGAAGGTGGCCCTGGTCGAGCGCTACACGACACTGGGCGGCGTCTGCCTGAATGTCGGCTGCATTCCGTCCAAGGCCCTGCTGCACGTCGCGGCGGTGATGGACGAGGTGAAACACTTCGCCGATCTGGGCGTGACCTTCAGCGAGCCCACGGTCGAGCTGCCCAAGCTGCTCAAGCACAAGCAGAAGGTCATCGGCAAGCTGACCGGCGGTCTGGCCATGATGGCCAAGATGCGCAAGGTCACGGTGGTGCGTGGCTATGGCTCGCTGCTGGATGCGAACCACCTGAGCGTCGAAGAGACGGCGGGCGAGGGCCAGGAGAAGACCGGCAAGACCCAGACGCTGAAGTTCAAGCGCATCATCCTGGCGGCCGGTTCGCAGGCCGTGCGCCTGCCCTTCATGCCGCAGGATCCACGCGTGATCGACTCGACCGGCGCGCTGGAGCTGACGACCAAGCCGAAGCGCATGCTGATCGTCGGCGGCGGCATCATCGGCCTGGAGATGGGCACGGTCTACAGCACGCTGGGCGCGCGCCTGGATGTGGTGGAGATGCTGCCCACGCTGATGACCGGCGCCGATCGCGACCTGGTCAAGGTCTGGCAGAAGATGAATGCGCCGCGCTTCGACAACATCATGCTGAACACCAAGACGGTGGCAGCCGAGGCAACGCCCGAAGGCATCAAGGTCACCTTCGAAGGCGAGGGCGCACCCAAGGAGCCCCAGGTCTACGACCTGGTGCTGCAGGCCGTGGGCCGCACGCCGAATGGCAAAAAGATCGGCGCCGACAAGGCCGGTGTCATCGTCAGCGAGCGCGGCTTCATTCCGGTGGATGTGCAGATGCGCACCAATGTCGCCAATGTGTTCGCGATCGGCGACCTGGTCGGCCAGCCCATGCTGGCGCACAAGGCCGTGCATGAGGGCCATGTGGCGGCCGAAGTGATTGCCGGCGAACTGTTGGGCGACGCCAATCTGGCCAAGGCGCAGTTCGACGCCCGCGTGATTCCCAGCGTGGCCTATACCGACCCCGAGGTGGCCTGGGTGGGCATCACCGAGGAGGAGGCCAAGGCCAAGGGCATCAAGATCAAGAAGGGCCTGCTGCCCTGGTCGGCCTCCGGTCGGGCCATCGCCAACGGCCGCGACGAGGGCTTCACCAAGCTGCTGTTTGATGAAGAGTCGCACCGCATCATCGGCGGCGGCATCGTCGGCACCCATGCCGGCGACATGATCGGCGAGATCGCGCTGGCCATCGAGATGGGCGCCGACGCGGTGGACATCGGCAAGACCATCCATCCGCATCCCACGCTGGGCGAAAGCATAGGCCTGGCTGCGGAAGTGGCGCATGGCTCCTGCACGGACGTGCCGCCGGCGCGGCGCTGAGTTCATCCGCCTCGTCAGAAAGGCCGGCATTGCCGGCCTTTTTTCTGGTCAGCCTTGCGCGGCAAGAAGCCGCTCATGCCTGCGCATCGCCTCGGCCAGCTCGAACTGCCCGTAGCGTGCCAGCGCCGCGTGCGTGTCCTCGAGCGCTTCTGCCGGATCCCCCTGGCCGAGCTTGAACTGCGCGCGAGCCTCGATCACGCGCGCACGAAAGGGCACGATGTATTGCGCCAGCTGTTCGCGCCGCGGGCCCATCTCGGCGCTGCGCCAGGGGTTCGGGTAGGGCGCCTCGACATGCGCGATCAGCGTGTCGAGCGCGAACAGCGTCTCCTCGGGCGTGTCGATGAGGGCCACATCGAGCTCGAACTGCACGAACTCGTAGTTCCAGGTCGGCGCGTAGCGGCGGCTGCGCAACCAGCTGCTGGCGATATAGCCCTGCGCGCCGGTGAAGGTCGCCAGCGCTTTCGGATTGCGCTTGAGCATCTCGTGCTGCGGGTTGCGACGGGCGAGATGGCCGATGAAGACGCGGCTGCCGTCCGCATCGCGCTGCAGTATCAGCGGCAGGGGCGTCGCGAGCATGCGGCCCGCGTCGCTGCTGACCAGGGTGGCCAGCGGATGGGCGGCGACCAGGCGCTCGATCTCGCTGTCGGCGGCGGGTTGGAAGGGCAGGCTTTCGTACATCGACATGGGGATTCGGTGCTGCGGTTGCGATGCTCGCAGTCTAGAAACGCAAGACCTGGCGCAGATCGGCAGATTTGAACGCTAGCATTGCAAATATGACCGTCTCTGCTGCTGCCAACTCCGACCTCGATTGGGATGATCTGCGCGTGGTGCTGCAGATTGCCCGCCATGGGCGCCTCGCCGCCGCCGCCGAGGCCGGCCGGGTGAGCCATGCGACCCTGTTCCGGCGCCTGCGGGCGCTGGAGGCGCGGCTGGGCGTGCAGCTGTTCGAGCGGCTGCGTGCCGGCTACGCGCCGACCCGCGCCGGGGCCGAACTGGTCGAGTTTGCGCAACGCATGGGCAGCGAGCTGCAGACGGTCACCGAGGGCCTGCGCGGCCGACAGGCCTGGCCCGGCGGCCTGGTGCGGCTCAGCGTGGCCGATACCTGGATGCAGGAGCTGCTGCCGCCCTTGCTGGCAAGCTACCAGGCGCGCACCCAGGTCCAGCTGGGCCTGAGCAGTGGCAATGCGATGGACGATGTGCAGCAGGGGGCGGTCGATGTCGCGCTGCGTTCGGGCGGCAAGCCGCCGGAGTCCCTGATCGGGCGGCGGCTGGCGCGGGTCGAGGCCACGGCCTATTGCTCACGCAAGCTCGGCGGCGTGCGGGCGGACCGGCTCGACAGCCTGCCCTGGGTGGGCGTCGATGATCAGCTGGCCCATCTGAGCTCGGCCCGCTGGCTCGAGCGCCAGGGCCTGGCTCGCCAGGTGGCGATGCGGACCAATTCGCTGGTCAATGTGCGCCAGTTGCTGCGCGCCGGCGTCGGCCTCGGCGCCTTGCCCTGCTATCTCGGCGACGCCGATCCGAACCTGCGGCGCGTCTTCGAACCGCCGCGCGATTGGCGCAGCGAACTCTGGTTGTTGACCCGCGTCGAGCTGCGCCCCGTGCCGCGTATCAAGGCGCTGTTCGATCATCTGTACGAGGGCACGCGGGCCTGGCTGCCCTTGCTGGAGGGGCAGCGAGTTCAGCCAGACTGAGTCGGCGCACGAGCGCGTGGCATCAGGCTCGCGCAGTCCGCCACGCCCCGGCGATCGATCTGCAGCCGCAGCTTGGTGCCCAGCGCCAGTGCCGACCAGTGCGCCTCGCTGAGCTTGCAGGTCCAGACCTGACCCTCACCGGCGCGCAGATGTGCCTCGAAGAAGGCCTGGCGCTGGCCCAGGCGCTGGGCGCCGAGCCGGTCCGGCGGCAGCTCGCTGAGCACCGGCTGCGGCCATTGCACCGGCGTCGCCGCGTCGCCTTCTGAGCGCAGCGTGTACTGGCTGCGCCATTGCGGCTGCATGAAGCGGCAATGGTCGGCGCCGCCGCCGGGGGCGTCCAGCCGGCGGCGCTCGATCTCGCGGGCGCCGGCCGGCATCTCCTCGCACCAGGCGGAGCCGCTTTCATCGACCCGTTTCTCGACCTTGATCTCGAAGCGCCAGGTCTTGCGCGTGAGCTCCACATCGATACCGCGCGGCCCGAACAGACGCCAGCCCAGCGGCAGCGCCAGCAGCACGATCAGCAGCAGCAAGCCCCCGCGCCGGCGGGCCAGGCTGCCGCCGGCGATGCGTCCAAGAGCGATGGTCATGCTTGCGCATTGTCCACGGGTCGGATCCGCGCACCGGGGCTTTCCGGCGAGCTGCCGGCGGTGGTACAAGCACGGGACGGCACAGCAGGGGAGACAGCCATGTCAGGCGGAGACTGGAAGGAGATGTTTGCTGCGGCGGTCGATGGCGATATCGAGCTGCTGCGCTACCACCTGCGCGCGGGCGTCGATCCGAACTATCAGCACCCGGAGTTCATGAGCACGCCGCTGGTGGCCAGCATCCTGGCCGGCCAGCAGGACGCGGCGGCCCTGCTGCTGGACTACGGCGCCGACCGGCAGCTGCTGTCCGAGACCGATGGCATGACGCCGCTGCAGGCGGCCCGCCACCGGGGCAGCGCCGAGCTGCTTCGCTTGATCGACCCGCAGGCCGAGCTTGCACCGCCGCAGGCCGGCTTCTGGCGGCGCTGGCTGCAGGCCCTGCATTCCCCGCGTCAACGGAGCATCAGCCCATGAGGCTCGCCGCCGTGCGCGTTTTTGTGCGCGATCTGGTCTCGGCCCAGCTCTTCTATCAGCAGACGCTGGGCTTCAAGCTGAAGCATGGTGATGCCGGCGCCGGCTATTGCGTCTTCGATGCCGGGTCGGCGGATCTGGTGCTGGAGAGCGTGGCGAGCGACGCGCCGGAGCAGGCCCTGGTGGGCCGCTTCACCGGTCTGTCCTTTGTGGCTGCCGACATCCGCGCCCGCCATGCCGCGCTGAGCGCGGCGGGGGTGCCCTTCAGCGGCGCACCCGAGCAGCAGCCCTGGGGCGGCTGGCTTGCCACCCTGGTGGATCCGGCCGGCAACCAGCTGCAGCTGGTCCAGTACCCCGGCTGAGTCGCGCCGTGCTGGACGGCCTGGCTTCCCACCCCTGGGCCTATCCGGCGCTGGAGGCCGTGCACATCGTCGGCATCGCGATGCTGTTCGGCGGGCTGCTGGTGTTCGAGCTGCGGGCGCTGGGCCTGGCGCGCGAGCTGCCGGCGGCGGCGCTGGCGCGGCTGACCCTGCTGCCGGCCCTGTTCGGTTTCGGTCTGTGCGCCGCCACCGGGCTGACCATGTTCGCGACCCAGCCGCAGGAGCTGCTGGCCAATCCGGCCTTCCGTCTCAAGCTGCTGCTGATCTGCCTGGCCGGCGGCAATGCGGCCTTTTTCCATGCCCGCAGCGGCGTGTCGGCAGATGACGGGCTGGCCAGGCTGCAATGCCTGCTGTCACTGGGGTTTTGGATGGCTGTCATCATCTGCGGCCGATGGATTGCTTATGCTTGAAGGAGATGCGCGATGGACCGACGACTTGTGCTGACCGCCGGACTGGGCCTGACCCTGCCGGCCTGGGCCCACCATGGCTGGAGCAGCTTCGACCAGGAGCGCCCGCTTTATCTCGAAGGCCGCGCGACCCAGGTGATGTGGCGCAATCCGCATGGCGAGCTGGTGCTGGAGCTGCCCGAGAAGCCGCTGCTGCCGGCCGATCTGAAGCAGCGCGTGCTGCCCAGACAAAGCGCGGCGGTGGACGGCCCGGCCCTGCTCGCCAAAGCCCAGCTGCCGACCCGGCGCGACCGCCAATGGCAGATTGAGCTGGCGCCGCTGACCCGGCTGGCGGCCTGGGGGGTCGAGGAGATCAAGCCCGGCGCGACCGTGGGTGTGCTGGGCTTCACCTTCAGCGGCGAGAAGGGCGAGGCGATCCTGCGCGCCGAGTATCTGTTCCTCGGCGACAAGGTCTACGGCCTGCGCTCCTCGCCGGCCTGAGCGTTCAGGGTCTAGGTTTAAGCCTCGTCCAGCAGCGGCCGCAGCAGCTCGTCCCATTGCTCGACCTCGTCCAGGCCGATCTGCAGCCAGTCGAGCGCGGCGGCATGGTTGACGGCCCAGTCCAGGTCTTCGGGCAGGGCCTCGTGGCGGCGCATCAGGTGCTCGGCCACCAGGCCGGCCGCCACCAGGGTATGGACGTCGGGGTCGATGCCGGCGTGGCCCAGTGACTCGAAGTCATGGTGCAGCCGGATCGCCGACATCAGCTCCGGCGCCATATTCCAGGCCCGTATCACCAGCGCGCCGACCACCGCATGGTCGGTCTTGTGGTTGGCGTTCTCGGTGGCGATATAGGGGCGGTCGATGCGGGCGGCCGCCTCCACCATGGTCGAGCCATAGCCGCGCACGCTTTGCAGCAGCACCGGCATGCCTACATGGCAGAACAGCCCGTAGGTGTGGGCCATATCGGGCGACAGCCCGGCCAGCTGGCGGGCGATGAAGGCCATCGCGACCGCGCGCTTGCTGGAGCGCTCCCAGAAGCGCAGCAGATGAGGGCTGTTGACCGGGATGGTGTTGCGCAGCAGAAAGCCCGTCATCACCGCCGCGGTCTCGTCGAGTCCGATGCGGTTCATTGCTTGCCCTACGGTGGTGCAGGGCAGACCGCCAGGCTCCTTGTAGACCGGGCTGTTGGCGCGCTTGAGCAGGGTGGCCGACATCGCGACATCGCTGGCCGCGATCCGGGCCACCTCGTTGAGGTCGGGTTCGGCATGGGCCATCGCGGCCTGCAGCCGCTGCAGCAGCTCCGGACAGGGCGGAATATGGATCTGGCGCAGCGGGCCATTGCGGCGGGCGCTGTCCAGTTCTTGACGTATCGATTGGGAATTCATAAGCGCAAGACGCGCAACAAGCGCGTCTGCCGAGGATTGTTGCCGCTGATTATCCGGGCTGCACGGCCGCAGGTGGCGGCGCAGGCGAGGGCGCACGGTAAAGTGCAACGAAGTATGGCCCAGGCCAAAGCCCAGAACCTCCACCGTCGGCGCGCTCCCATGCAGGAATACCGCTTGGCGGTCTTTGCAGGGGCGCTGCTGGCTGCTTGCCTGGCGCTGAGTCCGACGCCCGGGCTGCAGGCCTGGGAGGCCGAACGCGTGCTGGCCGGCGCGGCGCGCTTCGGTCCGCGCACGCTGGCGGCCGCCCGCGAGCTGCAGCAGCTGGTCGAGCGCAGTGGCAGCCTCGACGAGGGCCTGCGGCTCAAGCCCATCAACGACTTCTTCAACCAGCGCATCGCCTTTCGCGAGGACCGCGACATCTGGGCCAGGCCCGATTACTGGGCCAGCCCGCTGGAGACCCTGGACCGCGGCCAGGGCGACTGCGAGGACTATGCGATCGCCAAGTATTTCAGCCTGCTGGCCGCCGGCGTGCCGGAGGCGCGGCTGCGCCTGGTCTATGTGCGGGCGATGCTGGACGGTCGACCGCAGGCCCATATGGTGCTGGCCTACTATGCCCAGCCCGAGGCCGAGCCGCTGATTCTGGACAATCTGCAGACCGAGGTGCGACCGGCCTCGCAGCGCGCCGATCTGGCGCCGGTGTTCAGCTTCAACAGCGAAGGCCTGTGGCAGGGGGTGGGCAGCGCCAGCTCGGGCAGCGCCGTCGCACGCTTGTCGATCTGGAGGGACGCCTTGGCGAAGATCAGGGCGGAGGGGTTCTAATGATGCAAACAAAATGGATGCGGCCATGTCGCTGATTCGTCAAGTCTGGTTCCTGGTCCTGGGTGTGGTGCTGGCGTCGGTGCTGGGCAGCATGGCGGTGTCCGCCATCGGCATGCGGGCCCTGCTGCAAACCCAGCTGCAGTTGAAGAACAGCGACAACGCCGCCGCACTGGCGCTGGCCTTGTCACAGCAGGGGGGGGACGCCCAGCTGATGTCGCTGCTGGTCTCGGCCCAGTTCGACACCGGTCACTACCAGAGCCTGCGCTGGCTGGCTGCGGACGGCAGCGTGGCCTTCGAGCGCACCGCGCCCGGCCGCAGCAGCAAGGCGCCGGCCTGGTTCGTCGCGCTGACGCCGATCGACACGCAGCCCGGTGTGGCCAAGGTCTCGAATGGCTGGAACGCGGTGGGCTCGGTCGAAGTGCGCAGCCAGTCGGCCTATGCCCATGACGAGTTGTGGCGCGCCAGCCTGCGCATGATGGGGCTGATGGCCGGTGTCGGCCTGCTGGCCGGCCTGGCCGCGTTCTGGGTGCTGGGACGCATCCGCCGGCCGCTGGACAACGCCGTGACCCAGGCCGAGGCCCTGGTGGCCGGCCAGTACACCCAGGTCGACGAGCCCCGCGAGCCCGAGCTGCGGCGCCTGAGCCGGGCGATGAACACCATGGTGGAGCGGGTCCGGCAGATGTTCGAGGCCCAGTCCAGTCAGCTCGAGGTCTTGCGTGTGCAAGCCCATTGCGACGCGCTGACCGGCATGAGCACGCGCACCCATTTCCTGGCCGAGCTGGACTCGGCGCTGACCCGCGACGAAGGCCCGGTCAGGGCCGGCCTGGTGCTGCTGCGGCTGCGCGATCTGGCCGGCCTGAACCAGCGTCTGGGCCGGGCGGCGGTGGACCAGTTGCTGGTGGCGATGGCGCATGCGGTGCAGGTCTATCCGGAGCGCGTCAAGGGCTGCCTGGCCGGGCGGCTGAACGGGGCCGATTTCGCGCTCTGGCTGCCGGCCCCCGATGTCGTCGGCGATACCGCCAAGGCGCTGGCCGATGCCTTGCAGGCCAGCCTGCCGGCTTTCGGCGCCGGGGTGCAGGTGGCGCTGGGTGCCGTCGAGCTGGCGCGCGAGCGCCCGTCCAGCGACTGGTTTGGCGCCGCCGACGCGGCGCTGGCGCGGGCCGAGGGCCGGCCGGGCTTTGTCGTCGAGGTGCTGGCGCCGTCGGCCGAGGCGCAGATCCAGGGCGAGCGCGCCTGGCGTGCGCAGATCTCGGAGGCCTTGCGCGAGCGCCGCGGCCGGCTGGCCGAGTACCCGGTGCTGGACAAGCAGGGTCAGGTCTTGCATCTGGAATGCCCGCTGCAGCTGCGCCTGGTGGCCGACGGCCCGTTCGAGAGCGCGGCGCGCTGGCTGCCGCTGGCAGTGCGCAGCCGGCTGACGGCCGAGATCGATCTGCAGGCGGTGGCGCTGGCGCTGGAGGCCATCGTGCTGGATGGCCGGGCGCGCTGCGTCAATGTCGCGCCGAGCTCGCTGCTGGACGGCGGCTTCGTCGCGCGCCTGCGCGAGCAGGTCTTCCAGTCGCCGCAGGCGGCCCGCAAGCTGGGGCTGGAGCTGGCCGAGGGCGCGGCCATCCAGCATTTCGAGCTTCTGCAGGAGATGGGCCGCCAGCTGCGCCCGCTGGGCGTCAAGCTGGGGCTGGAGCATGCCGGTGCCGGGCTGGCCCAGGTGGACCGGCTCTATCAGGCCGGGCTGGACTATGTGAAGCTGGATGCCGCCGTGGTGGCCGGTGTGTCCGGCGACGCCGCCCGCGCCGCCTTTGTGCGCGGCATGGTCATCATGCTGCGCAGCCTGGCGCTGAAGGTCTATGCCGAGGGGGTGGTCGACGGCATGGATGTGCAGGCGCTGTGGGACTGCGAGCTCGATGGCGTGACCGGGCCCTGGGCGACGGCGCAGACTTGAACCGGTTTTGCTAGACTGGCGCGTCGCAACTGCAACGCGCCATCATGAAAACCGCCACATTCCCCTCCTTGCGCGTCGAGCCCGAACTGCGCGACGCTGCCGAGAGCGTGCTGCGGGAGGGCGAGACGCTGACCGGCCTGATCGAGACCTCGGTGCGCGAGGCCATCCATCGCCGCCGCGCGCAGGACGAGTTCATCGCACGAGGCCTGCGGTCCGGCGAGGAGGCCAGGCGCAGCGGCGAGTACCACTCGGCCGACTCCGTCGTCGCCGAACTGCAGGGCATGCTCGATGAGCGGCGCAAGAAGGTATTGGGCTGATGCCGGGATTCGAGGTCCGCTTCACGGCGGCGGCCCGAGCGGATCTGCAGCGCCTGTATGCCTTTTTGCTGGATCGTGCGCAGACGCTTGAAGACTTCGACGCTGCCCAGCGTGTGATCGATGCGATTGCCGCCGCAGCGCAGACCCAGCTCGGCCGTGCGCCCTTCATCTACCGCAAGGCCGATCAGAGCCCCTTTCTGCGCGAGTTGATCGTTCCCCTGCACAGCGCCGGCTATGTCTTGCTGTACGAGATCGACGCTCAGAGCCGCGTCAATATCCTGGCCGTGCGGCATCAGCGCGAAGATGACTACTACTGATCTCAGCCGATATCGGCGCTGTGCAGCGCAAAGGGCCGGCCCAGCCGGCGGTCTTCGAAGAAGCGCCGCAACGTCTCGCGCACGGTGCGAAAGGCCAGTGCGTCCCAGGGCACCTCATGCTCATGGAACAGCCGGGCCTCCAGCGTCTCGGGGCCGGGATTGAATTCGGGCGAGAGCAGGCGGGCGCGGTAGTAGAGATGGATCTGGCCGACCGAGACCACATTCATCAGGCTGTAGAGCGGCTGCAACTCGATCTGCGCGCCGGCTTCCTCATCGGTCTCGCGCAAGGCGCCCTCGGCGGCCGTCTCGCCCAGCTCCAGAAAACCGGCCGGCAGGGTCCACAGACCGTAGCGCGGTTCGATCGCGCGCTTGCACAGCAGCACCTGTCCGTCCGGCCCCTCGCCCCAGACGGGCAGGGTGCCGACCACATTGATCGGGTTCTCGTAGTGCACGGTGGCGCAGGCCGTGCAAGTGGCGCGCTCGCGGTTGTCGTCGGCGGGCACGCGGTACTCGACCGCCTGGCCGCAGCTGGGGCAATGTTTGAAGCGTCGGGGAAGCCACATGCGTTTCAGTGTAGCCGGGCGCAATGGCATCATCCGCCCATGGAACTCTTCAACTACTTCCGCTCCTCGGCCTCCTGGCGCGTGCGCATCGCGCTGGCGATCAAAGGCCTGGACTATGACTACCGCGCGGTCCATCTGGTCAGGAACGAGCAACAGCAGGAACCCTATGCCAGCGCCTCGGTGTCCGGCCTGGTGCCGCTGCTCAAGGATGGCGACGCGCTGCTGAGCCAGTCGCTGGCCATCATCGAATACCTGGACGAGACCCACCCCGAGCCGCCGCTGCTGCCGCCCGACGCCCTGGGCCGTGCCCGGGTGCGGGCGCTGGCCCAGGACATCGCCTGCGAGATCCATCCGCTGAACAATCTGCGCGTGCTGCGCTACCTGGTCAGGGACATGGGCCTGGACGAGGACCAGAAGAGCCGCTGGATGCGCCACTGGATCGAGAGCGGGCTGGCCGTGGTCGAGCGGCGCTTGCAGCAAGGCGCCGGACAGTTCTGCCATGGTGACACACCGGGCCTGGCCGACTGCGTGCTGGTGCCGCAGATCTTCAATGCCCAGCGCTTCGACTGCAAGCTCGACCATGTGCCCGAGGTGATGCGTATCCATGCCAACTGCATGGCGCATGAGGCTTTTGCCAAGACAGAACCCTCGGCCTGCCCGGACGCTCAGGCATGACGATTCACGAGGACTGGCTGCGGCCCGACTGGGGTGTGGATCATGTGCGGGCCTTCATGACCACGCGCGCCGGCGGTGTCAGCCAGGGCGCTTGCGCCAGCATGAATGTGGGGCTGTCGGTCGGTGACGATCCGGCGGCGGTGGCGCACAACAAGGGCCTGATCGAACAGGCGCTGGGCGCCCCGGCGCGCTTTGTCTGGCAGGTGCACGGCGCGGCGGTGCTGCGCTTGCGGCCCGAGCACGCGCAGCCGGCCGCACAGCGGATGCAGGCCGATGCCATCGTCAGCACGATGCCGGGCCTGGGTCTCGCGATCCAGGCGGCCGACTGTCTGCCGGTGCTTTTTGCGGCGCCCGGTGGCGTCGGTGGTGCCCATGCCGGCTGGCGCGGGCTCTCGGCCGGCGTGCTGGAGAACACCGTGGCCGCGCTTTGCGAGGAGGCCCACTGCGCGCCGCAGCAGATCCATGCCTGGATGGGGGCTTGCATCGGCCCGGCGGCCTTCGAGGTCGGCGAGGATGTGCTGCAGGCCTTTGGCGCGACGCCCTCAGACCTCGATCCGGCGCTGTTCCGCTATCAGGCCAATGAGCAGGGCGAGCCGCGCTGGCGCGCCGATCTGGTGGCGCTGGCGCGGCGGCGTCTGCAGGCGGCGGGCCTGATGCACATCAGCGGCGGGCACTGGTGCACCCATGGCGATGCCTCACGGTTTTTCTCCTTCCGCCGCAGCCGGCTCGACGGTCGCATGGCCGCCGTGATCCGGCTGCTCGGCTGAGGGGGGCTCGGCGGCCTCGGCCCGGCGCCGCGCCGCGCGCCTTGCCGGCGTGCCCAGCAGATACATCACGATGCTGATCGGCAGTGCGCCGTAGAGCACAAAGGTGACGATGGCACCCAGCACCGTGCCCTGGCTGCTGGTGGCCTCGGCCAGGGCCATCATCAACGCAACATAGAGCCAGGCGATTGCAACCAGATACATGGCAAGTCATCAGAAGGTAAGTTGACAAGGGTACAACATGGGTACGCCCGGCTGTGGCAAGCTTCTTGCCTGAGTCGAGACGAACAGGGCCACTCCGGCCCCAGAGGAGACACATGAAGCGCAAGCCCAGCCCTGCCGAGGCCCCAGGCCCGGATGTCAATGCCTTCGCCCCTGCCGATATGGCGGCCGGCCTCGGCGAGATGTGGAAGACGGTGGCGGGTCTGCAGATCCCGATGGAGGCCCTCAGTGGTCTGCAGGCCGACTATCTGAAGCAGGCCACCGAGCTCTGGAACGCCTCGCTGCACGGCGCCAAGCTGCCCGCACCGGCGGACCGGCGCTTTGCTGGCGAGGCCTGGAGCGCCAACCCGGCCGGCAGCTTCGTCGCCCAGCTTTATCTGCTGAACGCCCGCACCTTGCAGCAGATGGCCGACAAGGTCGAGGGTGACGAGAAGACCAAGGCGCGCATCCGCTTCGCCGTCCAGCAATGGGTGGACGCCGCCTCGCCCAGCAACTATCTGGCGCTCAATCCCGAGGCGCTGCGCCTGGCGCTGGACAGCAAGGGCGAGAGTATCGCCAAGGGCATGCAGCAGCTGTGGGGGGATGTGCAGCGCGGCCACCTGTCGCAGACCGACGAGAGCGCCTTCGAGGTGGGCCGCAATGTGGCCACCAGTGAGGGCAGCGTGGTGTTCGAGAACGAGTTCTTCCAGCTGCTGGAATACAAGCCGCTGACGGCCCAGGTGTTCGAGCGACCGCTCCTGATGGTGCCGCCCTGCATCAACAAGTACTACATCCTCGATCTGCAACCCGAGAACTCGCTGATCCGCTATGCGGTGGAGCAGGGCCATCGGGTTTTCGTGGTCAGCTGGCGCAACCCAGACGAGAGTTGCAAGAGCTGGACCTGGGACGACTATATCGAGCAGGCTGCGATCAAGGCGATCTCGGTGGTGCAGGAGATCAGCGGCGCCGAGACCACCGATACGCTGGGCTTCTGTGTCGGCGGCACGATTTTGTCGACCGCGCTGGCGGTGCTGGCCGCCCGCGGCGAGCAGCCGGCGGCCAGCGTGACCCTGCTGACTACCTTGATCGACTTTTCCAGCAACGGCATCCTTGATCTGTTTGTCGACGAGGGCTCGGTGCAGCTGCGCGAGATGACCATAGGCCCGGCCTCACCCAAGGGCCCGGGGCTGCTGAAGGGTCAGGAGCTGGCCACCACCTTCAGCTTTCTGCGCCCCAACGACCTGGTCTGGAACTATGTGGTGGGCAACTACCTGAAGGGCGAGGCGCCGCCGCCCTTTGATCTGCTGTACTGGAACGGCGACTCGACCAATCTGCCCGGCCCGATGTATTGCTGGTATCTGCGCCACACCTATCTGCAAAACGAGCTGCGCATTCCGGGCCGGCTGAGCGTCTGCGGCGAAAAGCTGGACCTCGGCCTGATCGAGGCGCCGGTCTATATCTACGGCTCGCGCGAGGACCATATCGTGCCCTGGGACAGCGCCTACCGCAGCACCCAGGTGCTCAAGGGCAAGAAGCGCTTCGTGCTGGGCGCTTCGGGCCATATCGCCGGTGTGATCAACCCGCCGGCCAAGAAAAAGCGCAGCCACTGGATAGGCAAGACAGCGGCCCTGCCGGCCACTGCCGAGCAGTGGATGGAGACGGCGGTCGAGCATGCCGGCAGCTGGTGGCCCGACTGGGCGGCCTGGCTGGCCGGCCATGCCGGCGCCAAGAAGGCCGCGCCCAAGACCCCCGGCGGCAAGGGCTACAAGGCCATCGAGCCGGCGCCCGGCCGCTACGTCAAACAAAAAGCCTGATCGAACACAGGCCTCATCCTCACTTTCACCGGAGAAGACAATGACTGAAGACATCGTGATCGTCGCCGCGGCCCGTACCGCCATCGGCAAGTTCGGCGGCAGCCTGGCCAAGACCGCGGCGCCGGATCTGGGTGCGGCGGTGGTCAAGGACCTGCTGCGCCGCGCCAAGCTGGAGGCCGGCCAGATCAGCGAGCTGATCCTGGGCCAGGTGCTGACCGCCGGCTCGGGCCAGAACCCCGCGCGCCAGACCGTCATCAAGGCCGGCCTGCCGCACGGCGTGCCGGCCTTCACGATCAACAAGGTCTGCGGCTCGGGCCTGAAGGCCGTGATGCTGGCCGCGCAGGCGATCCGTGATGGCGACAGCGAGATCGTCATCGCCGGTGGCCAGGAGAGCATGAGCCTGGCGCCGCATGTGCTGCCCGGCTCGCGCGAGGGCCAGCGCATGGGTGACTGGAAGCTGATCGACACCATGATCGTCGACGGCCTGTGGGACGTCTACAACCAGTACCACATGGGCATCACGGCCGAGAACGTCGCCAAGGCCCACGGCATCAGCCGCGAGCAGCAGGACGCGCTGGCGCTGGGCTCGCAGCAGAAGGCCGCCGCCGCGCAGGACGCCGGCCGCTTCAAGGACGAGATCGTGCCGGTGCTGATTCCGCAGAAGAAGGGCGATGCACTGGTGTTCGACGCCGACGAGTTCATCAACCGCAAGAGCAATGCCGAAGCGCTGGCCGGCCTGCGCCCCGCCTTCGACAAGGCCGGCAGCGTGACCGCCGGCAATGCCTCGGGCCTGAACGACGGCGCCGCCGGCCTGGTGATCATGAGTGCCAAGAAGGCTGCCGCGCTGGGCCTGACCCCGCTGGCCCGCATCGCCTCCTATGCCAGCGCCGGTCTGGACCCGGCCGTGATGGGCATGGGCCCGGTGCCGGCCGCGCAGAAGGCGCTGGCCCGCGCCGGCTGGAAGCCGCAGGACCTGGACCTGCTGGAGATCAACGAGGCCTTCGCGGCCCAGGCCTGCGCCGTTCATCAGGAGATGGGCTGGGACACCGGCAAGGTCAATGTCAACGGCGGTGCGATCGCGCTGGGCCATCCGATCGGCGCCTCCGGCGCCCGCATCCTGGTGACCTTGCTGCACGAGATGCAGCGGCGCGATGCGAAGAAAGGCATCGCCTCGCTGTGCATCGGCGGCGGCATGGGTGTGGCGCTGACCGTCGAGCGCTGAATGAGTAAGGGCGAACCCGCTTGACCCTGGACGGGGCTTGGCGGAGCCTAGGGACGCGTCTTCTTCGAAGCAGAGACAAGGCCTTTCCGGGCGCGTAGGACGCGGCGCCGAAGGAAGGCGTGAAGGAGATTCATATGAGCGATAAAAAAGTGGCCTACGTGACCGGCGGCATGGGTGGCATCGGCACCGCGATGTGCCAGCGCCTTCACAAGGAAGGCTTTACCGTGATCGCCGGTTGCGGCCCGAGCCGGGATTACGACAAATGGCTGACCGAGCAGGCCGCGCTGGGCTACAAGTTCTATGCCTCGGTCGGCAATGTCGGTGACTGGGATTCCACGGTCGCCGCCTTCGACAAGGTCAAGGCCGAGCACGGCACGGTCGATGTGCTGGTCAACAACGCGGGCATCACCCGCGACGGCATGTTCCGCAAGATGAGCAAGGCCGATTGGGACGCGGTGATGAACACCAATCTGGACAGCATGTTCAATGTCACCAAGCAGGTGATCGAGGGCATGCTGGACAAGGGCTGGGGCCGCATCATCAATATCTCCTCGGTCAACGGCGAGAAGGGCCAGTTCGGCCAGACCAACTACTCGGCGGCCAAGGCCGGCATGCACGGCTTCACGATGGCACTGGCGCAGGAAGTGGCCAGCAAGGGCGTGACGGTCAACACCGTCAGCCCGGGCTATATCGGCACCGATATGGTCAAGGCCATCAAGCCCGAGGTGCTGGAGAAGATCGTCGCGACGATTCCGATCAAGCGCCTGGGCACGCCGGAAGAAATTGCCGCCATCGTCGCCTGGCTGGCTGGCGAAGACTCCGGTTTCACCACCGGTGCCGACTTCAGCTGCAACGGTGGATTGCATATGGGGTGAGATGGGACCAAGCCGAGTCCTGAGGACTCGGCGACGCCCATCGAACGCCGAGCCGCGTCTCGCGCGGCTCGGCCGGGGAAATCACCCCGCCCGCAACTGCAACAACCTCGAAATCCCCTGCGCCGCCTCCAGCAGCCGGGGCAGGCAGCTCGCCAGCATGGTGTCGGGCGGCGTGCGGTTGACCTGGCCGCTGACGTTGAGCGCCGCGATGGCGCGGCCGCTGCGGTCGACGATGGGCGCGGCCAGCGACACCAGGCCTTCTTCGAGTTCCTGATTCACCAGACACCAGCCCTGTTCGCGCGCGGCGGCGATGCGCTCGCGCAACTCGTCCAGATGCATCACGGTGCGGCCGGTATGGGCCTGCAGCTGCACGCCGCTCAGATGCGCCTCGAGATCCTCGGCGCTCATCGAGGCCAGCAACACCCGCCCCATCGAGGTGCACCAGGCCGGCAGCCGGCTGCCCAGGCCCAGATTGATGCTCATGATCTTGCGCGCCGGCACCCGCAGCACATAGACGATGTCCTGACCCTCCAGCACGGCGGCCGAGCAGCTTTCCTTCAGATCGGCCACCAGGTTCTGCATCACCGGCTCGGCAAACTGCCACAGCGGCTGCGAGGACAGATAGGCAAAGCCCAGGTCGAGGATCTTGGGCGTCAGCGAAAACAGGCGGCCGTCGCTGCGCACATAGCCCAGGGTCTCCAGGGTCAGCAGGATGCGGCGCGCGCCGGCGCGGGTCAGGCCGCAGCGCTTGGCCACCTCGGTGAGGGTCTGGCGCGGTGCCTCGGCGCTGAAGGCGCGGATCACAGACAGTCCGCGGGCGAAGGATTGCACATAGCTGTCGCCGGGCTTGAGGTCCGGCAAGGCGGCGGCGGTGGGGGCTTCCGTCATGGGGCGCAGTATAGGCATGGCAAGTTTGGTTACGATCTCGCCCGTTTTGTTCTGTTTTCAGGAGTTGGCAATGGCAATGGATGTGGTGGATTACGAGATCAAGGGCAGCGAGATGCAGTTCGTCGAGGTCGAGCTCGACCCGGGCGAGGCCGCGATCGGTGAGGCCGGCAGCATGATGTTCATGGACGCCGGCATCGCGATGGACACGGTGTTCGGCGACGGCTCCGCCCAGCAGGGCGGTTTCTTCGGCAAGCTGCTGGGCGCCGGCAAGCGCCTGGTGACCGGCGACTCGCTGTTCACCACCATCTACACCAACAACGCCGGCGCCAAGCAGCGCGTCGCCTTTGCCGCCCCCTATCCGGGCAAGATCCTGCCGATGGATCTGAGCAAGATGGGCGGCACGCTGATCTGCCAGAAGGACGCCTTTCTGTGCGCGGCGCGCGGCGTCTCGCTGGGCATCGCGATCCAGCAAAAACTCAGCACCGGCTTTTTCGGCGGCGAGGGCTTCATCATGCAGAAGCTCGAGGGCGACGGCCTGGCCTTTGTCCATGCTGGCGGCACCTGCCTGCGCCGTACGCTGGCGCCGGGCCAGACCCTGATGGTGGACACCGGCTGCGTCGTGGCCTACACACCCAGCGTCAACTTCGAGATCCAGTACGTCGGCAAGATCAAGACGGCGCTGTTCGGTGGCGAGGGCCTGTTCCTGGCCAAGCTCAGCGGCCCCGGCGAGGTCTGGCTGCAAAGCCTGCCCTTCTCGCGCCTGGCCTCGCGCATCTTCGCTGCCGCGCCGCAGAACGGCGGTCGCCGTGAGGAAGGGTCCTTGCTGACCGGCGTGGCTGGAGCCGGTCTATTGGGCGGTCTTTTGGGTGGTGACGACGAATAAGCCTTCGTTTCCCGGTCCTACACTCAAGGCAGTGCTCGCACTGCCTTTTGTTTTTTCGGCTGCGGGCGAACGCTATCCAAGGACTCTCGATGCGAACCCCTTTCTGGCCGCGCGCTGCGGCCGCCTTGATGCTTGTGCTCATGGCTGCCGGGGTGCAGGCCAGCACCGGCAGCAAGCCGATCTTTGTGCTCAATTCGCTGGACGCGGACATCAGCGTGATCGACCCGGTCAGCTTCACCCAGATCAAGCGCATCCCCACCGGCAAGGAGCCGCATCATCTCTATCTGAGCCCGGACGAGAAGTCCCTGGTGGTGGCCAATGCGCTGGGCGATTCGCTGACCTTTGTCGACCCGCGTACGGCCGAGGTGCAGCGTGTGCTGCGCGACATTCCCGACCCCTACCACCTGCGTTTCTCGCCGGACATGAAGTGGCTGGTCACGACCGCGAACCGGCTCGACCATGTGGCGCTGTACCGCTGGCTGCCGAGCAATGCGGCGGCGCCGCTGCAGCTGGTCAAGCGCATCGAGGCGCCTAAGATCCCCAGCCATCTCGCTATCGACAGCCGCAGCCGCGTGGTCTATGTGAGCCTGCAGGGCAGCGACGAGCTGCTGGCCATCGACCTGGCGACGCAGACGCCGCGCTGGAAGATCAAGGTCGGCAAGATGCCGGCCGATGTCTATCTGACGCCGGACGACAAGCACCTGCTGGTAGCGCTGACCGGCGATATGCTGGTCGAGGTCTACAAGGTCAGCGGCCCTCAGCCGCAGCTGGTGCGCCGCATCGTGACCGGCAAGGGCGCCCATTCCTTCCGCGCGCTGGGCGATGGCCGCCATGTGCTGGTCAGCAACCGCGCGGCCAACACCATCAGCAAGATCGCACTGGCCGATTTCAGCGTGGTCGGCGAGCTGCCCGGCCCGGGCGGGCCGGACGATATGGATGTGTCGGCCGACGGCAAGACCCTGCTGTTCACCTCGCGCTGGGCGCGCAAGCTGACCCTGGTCGATATCGAGCGTCGCCAGGTGCTGCGCCAGGTCAAGGTGGGCCGCTCGCCGCATGGCGTCTGGACCCTGGATCACGCGCCCCGGCAATGAAGATCCAATGGCTGGGGCTCCTGCTGCTGGCGGCGCTGCCGGCCCAGGCCTGCCAGAGCGGCGAGAAGCCGGTCTATCTGACTTTCGATACCGGCCATATGGGTGTCGCACCGCTGCTGGCCTCGCTGATCAAGAAGCACGAGCTGCGGCTGAGCTTCTTCCTCGCCAACGAGCCGACGCTGGACGGCGGTGCCAGCCTGGACGCGCAATGGGCGCCCTGGTGGCGCGCGCGTGCCGCCGAGGGTCATGACTTCGGCTCCCACACCTGGGACCACGACATCTGGCTGAAGGACCTGGCGCCGCTGAAGGGCGAGGCACGCTTTCGCTTCCGTACCGTGGCCGGGCAGCAGACGCCCCGGGTGCGCGAGCTGACGGCTGCGCAGTACTGCGAGGCGTTGAAACAGCCGGCGCGGCGCTTTGCCGAGATGACGGGGCGGCCGATGGCGCCGCTGTTCCGCGCCCCCGGCGGCAAGACCTCGCCGGCCCTGCTGGCGGCGGCCAAGGCCTGCGGTTTCGAGCATGTGGGCTGGAGCGCGGCCGGTTTCCTGGGCGACGAGCTGCCCAGCGACCGCTATCCGAATGCGCAGCTGCTGGCCAAGGCGCTGCGCGAGATCCGGCCCGGCGACATCCTGCTGGCCCATCTGGGCATCTGGTCGCGCCAGGAGGCCTGGGCGCCGGCGGTGCTGGAGCCGCTGGTGCTGGGGCTCAAGCAGCGCGGCTTCTGCTTCGCGCCGCTGCGCGAGCATCCCCGCTATGCCCCGCTGATGGCGGCGCAGACTGCCAAGAGGCCTTGATGGACTGGCTGGTCGACACCTTCGGGCTGGCCCAGCAGCTGCTGTTCGAGCACTGGGTCCAGCCGCTGCTGTTCGGGCTGGGCTTCGGCGATCTGCTGGAAGACGGCTATGCGGCGACCGGCTGGCTGCTGGTGGGGCTGGCGCAGATCGTCGTGATGCTGACCCTGCTGCGCGCGCTGGAGCGTTGGCGGCCGGTCGAGGCGCAGACCGACCGCGCGGCGCGGCGGGTCGATGTGATCTACACCTTGATCCATCGCCTGGGCCTGTTCAGGGTCGCGATGTTCTTCGCGATCGACCCGCTGTGGGACGCGCTGGCCGGCACGCTGCGCATGGCCGGTGTGCCGAGCTTCCAGCTCGATGCGGTCTGGCCCGGCGTCAGCGACATCCCCTGGGTCAGCTTCTGCCTCTATCTGCTGGTGTTCGACTTCGTCAACTACTGGCTGCACCGCGCCCAGCATCAGTTCGGCTGGTGGTGGCAGCTGCATGCGCTGCACCACAGCCAGCGCCAGATGAGCTTGTGGAGCGATAACCGCAACCATCTGCTCGACGATGTGCTGATCGACTCGGCCTTTGTGCTGCTGGCCCGCTTCATCGGCGTGGAGCCGGGTCAGTTCGTCGCGCTGGTGGCGTTGTCGCAGCTGCTGGAGAGCCTGCAGCATGCCAATGTGCGGCTGTGGTTCGGGCCGGTGCTGGAGCGGCTGCTGGTGAGCCCGCGCTTTCACCGCCGCCATCACGCGATCGGCATCGGCCATGAGTCGGCCGGCCGGGGCACGCTGGGCGGCTGCAATTTCGCGGTGCTGCTGCCGGTCTGGGATCAGCTGTTCGGCACCGCCGACTTCCAGCTGCGCTATGACCCCACCGGCATTCGCGACCAGCTGGTCGAGGAGGGCGGGCGCGACTACGGGCGCGGCTGCTGGGCCCAGCAATGGCTGGGGCTCAAGCGCCTTCTGGGGCGCGGCTGAAACCGCCCGGGTATGCTTGGCGCCCATTGCCAACAGAAGAGGGATGACGATGGTCAACACGATGGGCCGCCTTGGTGATGCCTTCTGGCGCGCCGCCGCCTATTGCCTGCATCCGCGCGTGATCGCGCTGTCGCTGCTGCCGCTGCTGATCGCGGCGAGCACCACCGTGGGCCTGGCCTATTTCTTCTGGGAGGCGGCGGTCGCCGGCGTGCGCGGCACGCTGGAATCCTGGCTGCTGATCGAGAGCCTGCTGCGCTGGCTGGACAGCATGGGGGGCGAGGGCTTTCGCAGCGTGGTCGCACCGCTTTTGGTGATCGTGATGGCGGTGCCGGTGGTGCTGATCTTCAGCCTGCTGCTGGTGGCGCTGTTGATGACGCCGTCCATCGTGACCCTGGTGGCCGAGCGGCGCTTCCCCACCCTGGAGCGCAAGCGCGGCTCGGCCTGGTGGCAGGGCCTGCTGTGGTCGCTGCTGTGCTCGGCCGGCGCGCTGCTGCTGCTGTTCCTGAGCATGCCCTTCTGGCTGATCCCGCCGCTGGTGCTGGTGCTGCCGCCGTTGATCTGGGGCTGGCTGACCTACCGCGTGTTCGCCTTCGATGTGCTGGCCGAGCATGCCTCGGCCGAGGAGCGCAAGCAGCTGATGCGCGAGCACCGCCTGCCGCTGCTGAGCATGGGCGTGATCAGCGGCTATCTGGGCGCCGCGCCCTCGCTGATCTGGGCGGTCAGCATGATGGCCGTGGTGCTGGCGCCCTTCCTGGTGCTGCTGACGGTCTGGCTCTACACCTTGATCTTCGCGTTCTCGACGCTGTGGTTCGCCCATTACGCGCTGAACGCGCTGGCCGAGTTGCGAGCCCGTACCGTCGTCGTCCCTGAAGCGCCGCCCGTGCTGGAAGAATTGCCATCCCCGCCCACCCTGCTGCCGCCCGCCCTATGAATATCGGTCTGATCATCGTTGGTGACGAAATCCTGTCCGGCAAGCGCCAGGACAAGCACCTGGCCAAGTTCATCGAGATCCTGGCCGCGCGCGGCCTCTCGCTGTCCTGGGCCGAGTATGTCGGCGACGACCGCGAGCGCCTGACGGCCAGCCTGGCCCGCGCCTTCGCCAGCGGCGATCTGGTGGTGTCGTGCGGTGGCATCGGCGCCACGCCCGATGACCACAGCCGCCAGGCGGCCGCTGCGGCCCTGGGTCGCGAACTGGTCCTGCACCCCGAGGCCAGGGAGCTGATCTGGCAGCGCATCAGCGAGATGGCGGCCGAGCAGGGCACGAGCGCCGACCCCGAGCATCCCGACAGCCTGCGCCGCTTCCAGATGGGCGTGTTCCCGGCGGGGGCGGCCATCATCCCCAACCCCTTCAACAAGATTCCGGGCTTTTATGTCGGCACGGTCTACTTCGTGCCCGGCTTCCCGGTGATGGCACACCCGATGATGGAGTGGGTGCTGGATCAGCGTCACGCCGATCTGCACCGCGCCAGCGGCATCAGCGAACGCTCGCTGATCGTGCAGGGCGCGATGGAGGCGGCGCTGACCCCGCTGATGGAGCGCATCGAGGCCGACTTTGCCGGCATCAAGGTCTTCAGCCTGCCCAGCGTCGACCATCCGCAGTGGGGCCGGCATATCGAGCTGGGCGTCAAGGCCGGCCCGGAGCAGGAGCCCGAGCGGCTGGTACAGGCCTATGCCGCGCTGAAGCAGGGGCTGATCCAATTTGGTGCTGTGATAAGCACTGAAATGGTGCGATAGTCGGTGCGGGCTTGCTCTGTTTTGGTGCTTGGTGCGCGCCTGTCGCCCGACCGGCGGTGTGTCCTCAAGGGCGTCAGCGCTGGGCCGGCCGATAATGCCCCGGCCACTCGGTGATGCACCGAGCTGGCGCTCGCTGCTCACCGACTTGGCACGCAAACTGCTTAGTTAGAAACGCACGCGCCGAGGCGCTCGCCGAATTCGTTCGATACCCGTACCACCTGTACAAAGCTTTCCGCTAGCTAGGAGTGATTGATGGCCAAGACCGTCGCCGATGTGATCCAGATGGTGAAGGACAACGAAGTCAAGTTCGTTGACTTCCGCTTCACCGACACCCGTGGCAAAGAGCAGCATGTGTCTGTGCCCGTGTCGCATTTCGATGAGGACAAGTTTGTCTCCGGTCACGCCTTCGACGGTTCGTCGATCGCCGGCTGGAAGGGCATCGAAGCCTCCGACATGCTGCTGATGCCCGATCCGGACACCGCCAATATCGATCCCTTCTTCGAAGAGCCGACGCTTATCCTGTCCTGCGACGTGGTCGACCCGGCCGACGGCAAGGCCTATGAGCGCGACCCGCGTTCGCTGGCCAAGCGCGCCGAAGCCTATCTGAAGTCCTCCGGCCTGGGCGATACCGCCTACTTCGGCCCCGAGCCCGAGTTCTTCATCTTCGACTCGATCCGCTGGGGCAATGACATGTCCGGCTGCTTCTACAAGATCGAATCCGAAGAAGCCGCCTGGAACACCGGCAAGGAATACGAGCACGGCAACACCGGCTACCGTCCCACCGTCAAGGGCGGCTACTTCCCGGTGCCCCCGGTCGACGCCGGCCAGGACATGCGCTCGGAAATGTGCCTGATCCTCGAGCAACTGGGCATCCCGGTCGAGGTGCACCACCATGAAGTGGCCAACGCCGGCCAGATGGAAATCGGTACCAAGTTCAGCACGCTGACCAAGCGCGCCGACTGGCTGCAGCTGCAGAAGTACGTGATCACCAATGTCGCCCATGCCTATGGCAAGACCGCGACCTTCATGCCCAAGCCCATCGTCGGCGACAACGGCTCCGGCATGCATGTGCACCAGTCGATCTGGAAGGACGGCAAGAACCTGTTCGCCGGCGACGGCTATGCCGGCCTGAGCGAGTTCGCGCTGTTCTATATCGGCGGCATCATCAAGCATGCCCGCGCGCTGAACGCGATCACCAACCCCGGCACCAACAGCTACAAGCGCCTGGTCCCCGGCTTCGAAGCCCCTGTGAAGCTGGCCTACTCGGCCAAGAACCGCTCGGCCTCGATCCGCATCCCCTATGTCGCGAACCCCAAGGGCCGCCGCATCGAGGCGCGCTTCCCCGATCCTTCGGCCAACCCCTATCTGTGCTTTGCCGCACTGATGATGGCCGGCCTGGACGGCGTCGAGAACAAGATCCACCCGGGCGAAGCCGCCACCAAGGATCTCTACCATCTGCCGCCGGAAGAAGACGCGAAGATCCCGACCGTCTGCCACAGCCTGGATCAGGCGCTCGAGTATCTGGACAAGGACCGTGCCTTCCTGACCAAGGGCGGCGTGTTCACCGACTCCTTCATCGATGCCTATATCGACCTGAAGATGCAGGAAGTGACCCGCTTCCGCATGGCCACGCACCCGGTCGAGTACGACATGTACTACTCGCTGTGATGTCCATGGGCGGCGAGCGTGCACCCCACGCGACGCTGCCCGGGTCAGCGAACAAGGGACGGCCGTGGCCGTCCCTTGTGCTTTGTGAAACCCGCGCCCGGCATGAGCCACAATCGCGCCATGCTCTATCGCTCCGCCTTGCTGTTCATCGGTCTGACCTGCGGCGCCGCCGCCCAGGCCCAGTCCGTGGTCTACCGCTGTCCCGGCCCGCCGGTGCTCTACACCGACGCGCTGACGCCCAAGGAGGCGCAGGACAAGGGCTGCCGCTCGATCGAGGGCACGCCGATCACGGTGCTGCAGGGGCAGCGCCCGCGCGCGCCCGCACCGACCGCGCCCGGCGCCAGCGCCGAGCCCAGGAGTGGCGATGGCCGCGTTGACCCGGCCCAGCAACGCAGCCGCGACGGCGAGCGCCGCAAGGTGCTCGAGACCGAGCTGCGTGAAAGCGAGGAGCGGCTCGCGGCCTTGCAGCGCGAGTACCAGGGCGGCCAGCCCGAACGGCGCGGCGACGAACGCAATTTCCAGAAGTATCTGGACCGGGTGGCCGAGCTCAAGACCAGCATCACCCGACAGGAAAACGATATACAGGCGCTCAAGCGCGAGATCAGCAAGCTGCCTTGAGTGCGCTGGTCTGGCCGCGCGAGCCACAGGACCATGACTCAGCACTCATCCCGCCCCGCCTCGGGCTTCGAGGCCTTCGACATGCTGGCCACCATGGTGGCCGTGGTGCGGCCCGATGGCGAATGCCTGTTCGCCAATACCGCCTTCGAGACCGTGATGCGGCTCTCGCGCCGCACGGTGCAGGGCGTCAATCTGTTTGACTGGTTTGCCGACGCGACCCGGCTCAGCGAGACGGTCGAGGCGGTGGCGCTGAACGCCTTCTCCAGCAGCCGCTTCGATGCGCTGCTACGGCGCGGCCCGCGCCCGCATGAGGATCTGCTGCCGGTGCATGTGATCGTCAGCCAGACCGACAGCCCGGAGCGCGTGCTGGTCGAGCTGATCGAGAACGCCCAGCAGGCCCGCCAGGACCGCGAGGAGCGCACGCTGGACCAGGTGCAGGCTACCAAGGAGCTCATACGCAACCTGGCCCACGAGATCAAGAACCCGCTGGGCGGCATCCGCGGTGCGGCCCAGCTCTTGGCGCTGGAGCTGCAGCCCACCGACCTTGGCCCCGAGCTCAATGAGTACACCCAGGTCATCGTTCATGAGGCCGACCGGCTGCAGGCCCTGGTCGACCGCCTGCTGGCGCCGCACCGGCGCGCCCAGGTGGTGGTCGATGTCAATATCCACGAGGTCTGCGAGCGGGTGCGCTCGGTGATACTGGCCGAATACCCGCGCGGGCTGGAGGTGCGGCGCGACTATGACACCTCGCTGCCCGATTTCCGCGGCGACCGCGAGCAGCTGATCCAGGCGGTGCTGAACATCGTGCAGAACGCCGCTCAGGCCTGCCATGCCCGCATTGCTGAAGGCCCGGCCGTGATCAATCTGCAGACGCGGGTGGCGCGACAGGTGACGATTGGTAAGCAACGCTGGCGCTTGGCATTGGAATTGCATGTGCAGGACAACGGCCCTGGTGTGCCGGCTGAGATCCGAGATCGCATCTTCTACCCCCTGGTCTCCGGGCGGGACGGAGGCACGGGCTTGGGGCTGACGCTGTCACAAACCATCGCTCAGCAGCATCAGGGGATGATTGACTGCGACAGCGAACCGGGCCGGACAGATTTTCGATTGACCCTGCCTTTGCCCTGAATACCAGCTCGGGACAAAGGGGAGCCTTAGATGAAATCCATCTGGATTGTTGACGACGACCATTCCATCCGTTTCGTGCTGGAAAAAGCGCTGAGCCGCGAGGGCCTGCCGGTGCGCAGCTTCAGCAATGCCCGCGATCTGCTCGCGGCGCTCGATGAGGACAGCCCGCAGGTGCTGGTCTCCGACATCCGCATGCCCGGCGGTTCGGGCCTGGATCTGCTGGCCAAGGTCAAGGCCAAGCTGCCCGGCCTGCCGGTCATCATCATGACGGCCTACTCCGATCTGGACAGCGCGGTCTCGGCCTTCCAGGGCGGCGCCTTCGAGTACCTGCCCAAGCCCTTCGACCTGAGCCGCGCCGTCGAGTTGATCCGCCGCGCCCAGGAGGAGAGCCTGCGCGAGGCGGTGGCCGAAGAGGCTGCGGCGCAAGTGCCCGAGATGCTGGGCCAGGCGCCGGCGATGCAGGATGTGTTCCGCGCGATCGGCCGCCTGAGCCAGAGCCATGTGACGGTGCTGATCACCGGCGAGTCCGGCTCGGGCAAGGAGCTGGTCGCCCGCGCGCTGCACAAGCACAGCCCGCGTGCCGAGGGCCCGTTTGTTGCGATCAATACCGCGGCGATCCCCAAGGACCTGTTGGAGAGCGAGCTGTTCGGCCATGAGCGGGGTGCCTTCACCGGCGCTCAGGCAACCCGGCGCGGCCGTTTCGAGCAGGCTGACGGCGGCACCTTGTTCCTGGACGAGATCGGCGACATGCCGCTGGATCTGCAGACCCGCTTGCTGCGCGTGCTGTCCGACGGCCAGTTCTACCGCGTCGGCGGCCACAGCCCGCTGCGCAGCAATGTGCGCGTGATCGCCGCCACCCACCAGAATCTGGAAGACCGGGTGCGCCAGGGCGCCTTCCGCGAGGATCTGTTCCACCGCCTGAATGTGATCCGCCTGCGCCTGCCGGCGCTGCGCGAGCGCCGCGAGGACATCCCGGTGCTGGCGCGCTATTTCCTGCAGCGCAGCGCCACCGAGCTGGGTGTCGAGCCCAAGCGCCTGTCCGAGGCGGCGCTGGCCCGGCTGGTCGGCTTCGACTTCCCCGGCAATGTGCGCCAGCTGGAAAACGTCTGCCACTGGCTCAGCGTGATGGCACCGACCCAGGTGGTCGAGCCCAAGGACCTGCCGCAGGAGCTGATGCAGGCAGGCTCCACGCTGCTGACCGCCGCAGCGGGCACGGCCGTGCCGGCCGCGCTCGGTGAAGCGGCCGTCGCGCCGCTGCCGGCCCTGGCGACCGGGCCCGATGCCTGGGTGGCCGAGATGGCGCGCGAGGCGCGGCGCCTGCTGGCCAATGGCGAGCCCGAGGTCTGGGACGCGCTGACCCGCCGCTTCGAGGCCAGCCTGATCTTGACCGCGCTCGATGTGACGCGCGGCCGCCGCATCGAGGCGGCGCAGAAACTGGGCATAGGCCGCAACACCATCACGCGCAAGATCCAGGAGCTGGGGCTGGATGCCTGAGCGGCGCGGCGACAATGCCGGCCCATGCTGAATGCCTTGTCCCCGCCCTGGGTGCCGCCACCCGCCGCCGAGCTCAGCCGGCTAGAGAGTCTGGTCGCCGAGCGGCCGGCCGCCGCGCTGGCCGAGCTCGACGGCCTGCTGTCCAACTGCCCGGACCACGCCGGCTTGCCGCGAGCGCAGCTCTTGCGCTTGCGCGGCCTGGCCCGCGCCCATGGGGCGCGGCCGCTGGACGGGCTGGGCGATCTCTACCGCGCCCGCGACTTGCTGGCCGAGTCCGCGGGGGCTGCGCCCGAGCATTTGCAAGCCCGTTGCCAGGTCGAGCGCGCGCTCTCGGTCAACCATGAGCAGCTGGGCAGCTACGACAGTGCCCTGATCCATGCGGAGGCGGCGCTGCAGCTGGCCCTGCGCCTGGGCGATGGGCTGGACGAGCTCAATGCGCGGCTCAGCATTGCGGTGCTGGTCTCGCGGCTGGACCGGCCCGAGGAGGGCCTGGCGCTCTACGCCGAGCTGGAGCCTGCCTATGCGCGGCTGGGCCAGACCCGCAAGCGCCTGGCGGTGCTCAACAATATGGGCATCAATCTGAAGAATCTGGGGCGCTACGAGGAGGCGGCGACTCGCTATCGCGAGGCCAAGCGCCTGGCGGGCGAGGATGCGCTGTTGCAGCGCGTGCTGGGGGCCAACGAGGCCGAGGCCCTGGCCAGTGCCGGGCATTGCGAAGCGGCGCTGGCGGTGCTGGAACCGCTGGCGGCGCTGCTGCCGGCCCCGGCCGGCCCGGTGCTGGCCCAGCTGGCCACGGCGCGCGGCCTGGCCCTGCGCGGCCTGGGGCGCTGGGCCGAGGCCTGCGAGGTCCACCGGCAGGCGCTGCTGCATGCGCGCGAGCTGGGCCTGCGCCGCGCCGAAGCCGACCATATGCTGGGCCTGGCCCTGGCTCAGCAAGGGGCCGGCCTGCATGCCCAGGCCTTTGCGAGCCTGCAATCCCATATGGCGCTGGAGCGGGCCTTGTTCGACGAGCGCGGCGCCCAGCGGCTGGCCGCGCTGCAGGTCCAGCATGCGCTGGAGCGTGCCCGACACCAGGCCGAGCTGCATCGGCTGCGCCATGTGGAACTGCAAGGCCTGCACGAGGATCTGGAGCGCGCGCTGGCCGACAAGGACCGGCTGCTGGCGCAGCTGGCCCAGCAAAGCCGCACCGACGGCCTGACCGGCCTGGCCAACCGCCGCCATCTGGAGCTGGCCCTGGCCGAGGTCTGCGCTCAGCCGCAGGGCCTGGTGCTGGCCTTGCTGGACATCGACCACTTCAAGTCCATCAACGACCGGCTCGGCCACCCGGTCGGCGATGTCGTGCTGCGCCGCCTGGCCCAGGCCCTGCAGGCCCAGGCCGGCCCGGCGGGCTATTTCGCGGCACGCTATGGCGGCGAGGAGTTCTGTGTGCTGTTGACGGGCGCGAGCCTGCCGATGGCTCTGGCCTGGGCCGAGACCCTGCGTGCCGATATCGCCGCGATGGTCTGGGATGAGCTGGCGGGCGGTCTGTCCCAGGTCACCCTGTCGATCGGCCTGGCGGCTTTTGAACCCGGCGAGGCCGGACTGGCCCTGCTGACCCGGGCCGATGCGGCGCTGTACCGGGCCAAGGCCCAGGGGCGCAACCGCGTTCAGGCCTGAGGCGCGCGCCCTTCAGTCCTGCTTGTCCAGCCACACGCCCAGACCCTGGGCGTTGAGTTCCACATCCATGGCCAGCAGCTCGGTCTGGCGCGCCGGGCTCAAGGCGCAGCCATGCGCCGCCAGGCCCTGCAGGTAGAGCGTCAGCAAGGCGTCCTTCAGCGCCTCGTGGCGCAGCGGGTGGCCGCGCAGGCTGCGCGCCGTCTCGGCCATGGAGCGGGCCTGCGTCAGCAGCAGGCCGGCGAGCCGCTGCACCTCATCGGCATGGCCTCCGACCCGGCTGTAATGGGTCAGGAACATCTGCGTCGGCGCATAGCTCAGCAGGCGGGCCACCGAGGTTTCCAGCGCCTCGGGATCGAACTGCACCGGCGTGCTGGTCGGCATGATCCAGGGGCCCAGCGCGGCGTCGAACTCGCGGTAGGACAGGCCAAAGGTGTCGCCGGTGAACCAGCCCTGGCTCCTCGCATCCCAGATGCAATGGTGGTGGCGCGCATGGCCGGGGGTGTCCAGCAGCAGCAGCTCCCGTGCGCTTGTGCCGACGGTGATCCTCATTCCGTCCTCGCTGGCCATCACGCGCTCGGCCGGCACGCCGACCAGCCGGCCATAGGAACGTTGCATCTCTTCATCGCCATAGACCGCCAGCGCGCCCTCGTACAGCGCGCTCGGATCGACCATATGGCGCACGCCGCGCGGGTGCACCAGCAGCTTGGCGGTCGGTAACGATTGCATCAGCAGGCCGGCACCGCCGGCATGGTCCAGATGCACATGGGTCGGTATCACCCAGTCGACCGCATCCGGTCCCAGGCCCAGCTGCTGCAGCGCGGCCAGCAGGCGCGGCACTGCGTGGTTGGTGCCGCAGTCAATGAAGGTGGCGCGGCCGTTCTCGACCAGCACATAGGCAGCGTCGAAATGGTCGCGCTGAAAGCCCGTGTCGATGGCGTATATGCCATCGCCCAGGGCCTGCACAAACTCGGACATGGTCTTGTCTCCTTAGAATCCGTCCAACGATAGCCCGACAGGATCAACGATGGCAGTCAGAGAACTACTGAAGATGGGCGATCCGCGCCTGCTGCGGGTGGCGAAACCGGTCACCGAGTTCGGCACGCCGGCGCTGCGTGAGCTGGTGGCCGATATGCTGGACACGATGAAGGCCGCCAACGGCGCCGGCCTGGCAGCGCCGCAGATCGGCGTCGACCTGCAGCTGGTGATCTTCGGCTTCGAGCGCAACGAGCGCTATCCGGACGCGCCGCCGGTGCCGCTGACCGTGCTGATCAATCCGCTCATCACGCCGCTGTCCGACGCGATGGAGGAGGGTTGGGAGGGCTGCCTGTCGGTGCCGGGCCTGCGCGGTGTCGTGCCGCGCCACAGCCAGCTTCGCTACAGCGGCTTCGATCTCGAAGGCCGGCCCATAGAGCGCGAGGCCATGGGCTTCCACGCCCGTGTGGTCCAGCATGAGTGCGACCATCTGCTGGGCGTGCTTTATCCGATGCGCATCAAGGACTTCAGCCGCTTCGGCTACACCTCGGTGCTGTTCCCGGAGCTGGACCCGAACGCCGACGACTGAACGCCGACGGCCAAGCAAAGTTTTGTAAGCAGGTCGGCGCCGCGCGGGCCGCTGGCGTTATAGAGCGGCTATCTGGAGACCAGCATGAAAGCCGCTGCCTTGCCCCGCTTCCCTCGACTTTACTCACTGCTGTTCTGCCTGGCGCTGAGCACCTTGCTGAGCCCCGCCCGGGCCGATGAGGATCCGCCGGCGCGGGCCGGTCGTGTCGCCGAGATCAGCGGCGAAGCCTGGCTGTTCGATGCCGAAGACAAGGAATGGGTGCAGCTGGAGCGCAACCAGACCATAGGCCCGGGCGACCGCCTGCGCACCGATGGGGGCGGCCGCGTCAGTCTGCGGGTCGGGTCGACCAGCTTGTGGCTGGACGAGGGCAGCGATCTGGAATTTAGCCGCCTCGATGACGGCCGCGTCGAACTCCGGCTCGACAAGGGCTCGCTGGCGCTGCGGCTGCGCAACCGCGAAGAGGTCAACGACTACCAGCTGCTGACGCGCGAGGGCCGTTTCAGCGCCGAGCGCGAGGGCCTGTACCGCATCGACCAGCTCGAGCGCGGCAGCCGCGCGCTGAACTGGGAGGGCAGCCTGCGCTTTGATTCGCGCGCGCGCGAGGCCGCGCCGGTCTGGCTGCAGGCCGACGAGCAGGCCGAATTCTGGTGGGCCGACGGCCCGCGCACCGAGCGCCAGCGCCTGCAGCGCGACGAGTTCGCCGACTGGCTGCTGGCCCAGCGCGAGGCCGAGGGCCGTCATTTGGCCAACAGCTATGTGTCACCCGAGATGACCGGCGCCGAGGAACTGGACCGCCATGGCCGCTGGGAGCAGAGCAGCGAGTACGGCCCGCTGTGGACGCCCACTGTGGTGGCGGTCGACTGGGCGCCTTATCGCTATGGACGCTGGGGCTGGACGCGCGCCTGGGGCTGGAGCTGGATCGATGCCGCGCCCTGGGGCTTCGCGCCCTTCCACTATGGCCGCTGGGTGCATCACGGGGGGCGCTGGTGCTGGGCGCCCGGCGCCTATGTGGCACGGCCGGTCTATGCGCCGGCCCTGGTGGCCTGGGTCGGCGGGCCGGCGCTCAGCGTCGGCATCCATATCGGCGGCGGCCGGCCGCCGCCGCCGCGCTATGGCTGGTATCCGCTGGCGCCGCGCGAGGCCTATCTGCCCGGTTATCGCCACAGCCCGGGCTATTGGCAGCGGGTCAACCGCGAGCATGGCCATGGCTGGCAGGGCCGCCCCGAGCATCGCCGCCATCGCAATATCGATGTGCCCGGCGCCGTCAGCCTGCTGCCCGAGCAGGGCCGCGGCCGGCCTTCGCCCTTCAATCCCGGCCAGATGGGGCCGCTGCGGCCGGTGACCCAGGTGCCGGGGCGTGGCGAACTGCCGCAGTGGCAGGTGCCGCGCGTGCGCCCGCCCCAGGCCATCGTCGAGCCCCGGCCGCCGCGTGAGCGCCCCGACCGCCCCGACCGCCCCGAGCGCATTGACCGGGTCGATCGGATCGATCGCAACGAACGCTTTGAACGCATCGAACGTCCCGATCGGGGCGACCGGGCTGAGCGCGGCGAGCGCTTCGAGCGACCGGGCTGGACGAGCCGACCCGGCCGACCGGCTGATGGCGTCGGGCCGCCGCGCCCGACGCCGAATCCGAATGCGGGGCGCTCCGATGAGCCGCTGCCGTCCCGCGAGTTCCATGGTCGGCCGCCCGGCTTCGAGCCGCGCGTCCCCGGGCGTTTCCAGGAGCGTGGCGCCGAGCCGCGGCCGCAGCCCCAGATCGGCATCCCGGCCCCGCCGCGCGGCATCGAGCGGCCGCAGCGCGAGGCCGAGCCTGCGCGGCCGCCGCAGGTGCAGCAGCCGCAGGTGCAGCAACCAAAGGATCGCGGCCCGCAGCGCGAGCGCGGTGAATGGAACGGCGGTGGGCCGGGCCGGCGCGGCGAGCAGGCCCGCTGAGTCGATCAGAGCAGCGGTCGCAAGGCCCGCCAGACCTGGCCCAGCATCAGCGGATGGGCCTTGGCCAGCGGGTGGATGCGGTCGCCCTGGAACCAGCTCTCGGCGTCCGGCCGGTCGGCCACGCCCGCCAGCAGAAAGGGCGTCAGCGCGGTCTTCTCGGCCCGCGCCACCGCTTCGAACAGCGCGGCGAAATCGCGCCCGTAGCTGGCGCCGTAGTTCGGCGGCACCTGCATGCCGACCAGCAGCACCTTGGCGCCGGCGGCCTTGCCGGCGCGCACCATGGCCTGCAGGTTCTCGCGTGTCATCGACAAAGGCAGGCCGCGCAGCGCGTCATTGCCGCCCAGCTCGATGATCAGGTGCGTAGGCTTGTGCTGGCTCAGCAGGGCCGGCAGGCGTGAACGCCCGCCGGAGCTGGTATCGCCGCTGATGCTGGCATTGACCACCTGGGCCGCCAGTTTCTCGTCCTTGAGTTTTTGCTCCAGCAGCGCGACCCAGCCGCTGCCGCGCGCAATGCCATACTCGGCCGACAGGCTGTCGCCCAGCACGACGATGCGGCGCGGCGCCGTGCCGGCCGCGGTCTGCGCAAGACCTGGCACCGCGATCAGCAAGGCCGGCAGGCTACAGTGTTGAATCCATTGACGACGTTTCATCCCGATCCGAATCCTATGTCTGAAGTGATTTCCGCAGCGATTGTTGAGGTCGACCACGTCGGCAAGCAGGTGCAGGACGCGACCGGCGTGCTGACGATTCTGCATGACATCTCGTTCACGCTGGCCGCGCGCGAGTCGGTGGCCATCGTCGGCGCCTCGGGCTCGGGCAAGAGCACCTTGCTGGCCATCCTCGCCGGCCTGGACACCCCCAGCAGCGGCACGGTGCGCCTGGCCGGCCAGGATCTGTTCGTGCTCGACGAGGACCAGCGCGCCGCCCAGCGCGCGCTGCACATCGGTTTCGTGTTCCAGAGCTTTCAGCTGCTGGGCAATCTGACCGCGCTGGAAAATGTGATGCTGCCGCTGGAGCTGCGCGGCGAGCGCGAGGCCCGGGCGCTGGCCACGCAGATGCTGCAGCGGGTCGGCCTCGGTGAGCGGCTCGGGCACTATCCGCGCGTGCTGTCCGGCGGCGAGCAGCAGCGGGTGGCGCTGGCGCGGGCCTTTGTGCAGCGCCCGGCCGTGCTGCTGGCCGATGAGCCGACCGGCAGTCTGGACTTCGCGACCGGCGCGGCGGTGATGGCGCTGATGTTCGAGATGAACCGCGAAGCCGGCACCACCTTGGTGCTGGTGACGCACGATCCGGCGATTGCGGCGCGCTGCCAGCGCCAGCTGCGCATCGAAGCGGGGCGCCTGGCCACGGTCTGATGTTCGATTAGTGCAAGCCTGCAGCGTTTGTGTCCATTGAGAAGCGCGCCGGCGCCGGCTACGCTTGGCCGATGGTGAATCCTCCCGCCGCGATCCGCACCCAGGTCGCCATCATCGGCGCCGGCCCGGCCGGCCTGCTGCTCGGCCAGCTGCTGGCCAAGGCCGGTATCGCCAACATCATCATCGAACAGCGCAGCCGCGCCCATGTGCTGTCGCGCATCCGTGCCGGCGTGCTGGAACCGGGCACGGTGGCTTTGCTGGACGAGGCCGGGGTCGGCCAGCGCCTGCATCGCGAGGGCCTGCCGCATGGCGGTTTCGAGCTGTGCATAGACGGCCGGCTGCAGCGCATCGATCTGCAGGCCCTGACCGGCAAGCAGGTGATGATTTACGGCCAGACCGAGCTGACCCGCGATCTGATGGATGCGCGCGCGGAGGCCGGGCTGGAGAGCGTCTACGAGGCCCAGCAGGTCGAGGTGCTGGACTTTGACGGCCGGCAGCCGGGGGTGCGCTTTGTCCAGGACGGCCGGGCCCGCGAGCTGCGCTGCGACTTCATCGCCGGCTGCGACGGTTTTCACGGTATCTGCCGCGCCAGCGTACCGCCCGCGCTGCTGACCACCCACGAGAAGGTCTATCCCTTCGGCTGGCTGGGCGTGCTGGCCGACGTGCCGCCGGTCTCGCCCGAGCTGATCTATGTGCGGCATGAGCGTGGCTTTGCGCTGTGCAGCCAGCGCAGCGCGACGCGCAGCCGCTACTACCTGCAGTGCGACAGCCAGGCGCGGGTCGAGCAATGGTCGGACCAGGCCTTTTGGGACGAGCTGCGTCGGCGCCTGCCGGCCGCCGAGGCGGCGCGCCTGGTGAGCGGGCCGGCGCTGGAGAAGAGCATCGCGCCGCTGCGCAGCTTCGTGGCCGAGCCGATGCGCTTCGGCCGCCTCTTCCTGGCCGGCGATGCCGCCCATATCGTGCCGCCGACCGGGGCCAAGGGCCTGAACCTGGCGGCCTCCGATGTGGCCTATCTGTGGCAGGCGCTGGCCGATTTCTACCGTGGCAGCGAGCTGGGTGTCGATCACTACTCGCAGCGCTGCCTGCAGCGGATCTGGAAGGCCGAGCGCTTTTCCTGGTGGATGACCACGCTGCTGCACCGCTTCCCCAATCAGCCGGCCTTCGATGCCCGGCTGCAGGAGGCCGAGCTGAGCTATCTGATCGAATCGGCCCATGGCCGCGGCATGATCGCCGAGAACTATGTCGGCCTGCCGCTCTGACGAGCACCTCCAGGAGAGCCAGATGCAATTCAAGCCGGTGCCGGCGGGCGTCTACCCCGCGCTGATCTACCCGCCCTACAAGTCCACGCGCAGCCGCGGGCCCGCGCAGCCGCCCTTGCGCATCGACGCGCCGGCCGTGACGACGCAAGGCCTGACCCTGGCCCGCGCGCTGCTGGGCCCGCTCGATGCCGATCTGACCCGCCAGGGCGCGGCCGCGCCGCTGGGCGAGAAGATCGTCGTGAGCGGCCGGGTGCTGGACGAGGATGGCCGGCCGGTGCGCGACTCGCTGATCGAGGTCTGGCAATGCAATTCGGCGGGCCGCTACTGGCACAAGAAGGACCAGCATGCCGCGCCGCTGGACCCCAACTTCTTCGGCCTGGGCAAGCTGATGACGGACGGGGAGGGCCGCTACCGCTTCATCACGATCAAGCCGGGGCCCTATCCCTGGGGCAATCACGACAAGGCCTGGCGTCCGGCCCATATCCATTTCTCGCTGTTCGGCAATGTGATGGCCCAGCGCCTGGTCACGCAGATGTACTTCCCCGCCGACCCGTTATTCGACCACGACCCGATCTTCCAGAGCATTGCCGATGCTGGAGCGCGCGAGCGCCTGATCGCCCGCTTCAGCATGGAGGACACGGTCGGCGCCGAGATGCTGGGCTATCGCTTCGACATCGTGCTGCGCGGCAGCGCGGCCACCCCCTTCGGCTTGTGAGCCGCCAGGAGCTTGCTATGCCCGACCACGATTGCCTGCTGACCAGTTCGCAAACCATAGGCCCGTTCCCGCATGAGGCCTGGCACTGGGCCGCCTCGGCCCAGCCGGGCGCTGTGGCGGGGGCTGTGGCCGTGGTGATCGCGGGTCGCCTGCTCGACGGCGCCGGCGAGCCCGTCAATGACGGCTGGATCGAGGCCTGGACCCCGGGCGTGGCCGAGGCCGGCCCGCTGCCGGGCTTTCGCCGTGTGGCCACCGGCGAGCAGGGCGAATTCGTGCTGCGGCTGAGCCCGGCCGTCGGCCATGGCGAGCCGGCGGCTCATATCACGGTGTTTGCGCGCGGCCTGCTGAAGCACCAGTTCAGCGCGGTCTTCCTGGCCGATGCCGCCGGTCTGGCCGACTCGGCGCTGCTGGCCCAGGTGCCCGAGGCGCGCCGCGCCAGCCTGCTGGCGCTGCCCGACGCGGCGCCGGGACATTACCGCTGGGACATCCGCCTGCAGGGTGAGGGCGAGACGGTGTTCTTCGACTACCGCTGAGCACGGCGGCGCAGCCGCCGCAGGCGCTCGCCGCGTATCACCGCCCACCAGCCGATATAGACCGCCAGATAGGCCAGCGCGCCCAGCAGCAGGCCGGCCAACGGCAGGCCGATCAGCAGCGGCTTGCCCAGCGCCTGGATCCAGCCCAGCAGGGCCGGGCCCCAGCTCAGGGGCGCGGTCCAGTCGATTTCCAGCATCGCCGGCGTCGCGATCGGTCCATCATGGCCCGAGGTCATCCGGCCCAGCAGGATGGCCAGACTCCAGATCGGCACCAGGGTGAAGGGATTGGTCAGCCAGGTGGCGGCAATCGCCGCCGCGACATTGGCGCGGCAGGCGATCGCCACGACGGCCGCCAGCACCATCTGCGTGGGCAGCGGGATCACACCGACGGCCAGGCCCAGACCGACGCCCAGCGCGACACGGCGGCGGTGCGCAACCCATAGCCAGGGCCGCGGCGACAGGTAGTGGCCCAGCCACTTCAGCCCCGGGGTCTTGGCCAAGGTGTCGGGATGGGGCAGCAGTCGGCGAGCAAGACGGGTGGCGGGCATGGGCTGCGCTTGGGCGTTTCCAGAGACGAAAAAAAACCGCGCTCGCCGGGGGCGTCGCGCGGTTTAGGCTCAACTCAACTCAGTTGGCGAACTTGTAGTCGGTCTTGGCCTTGGTCTTCAGCTCTTGCTGGAAGTTGGCGATCTTCTGCTGGCTCAGGCGCTGCACGATCTGCGGCTTGACGTCGTCGAAGGCCGGGAACTGGGCCTCGCGGGTGTCTTCCAGCTTGATGATGTGGAAGCCGAACTGCGACTTGACCGGCTCCTGCGTCATCTCGCCCTTCTTCAAGGCCGTCAGCGCCTGGCTGAACTCGGGCACATAGCTGCCGGGGTTGGCGAAATCGAGGTCGCCGCCATTGGCCGCCGAGCCCGGATCCTTGGAGTTCTTGCTGGCCAGTTCTTCGAACTTGGCGCCGCCCTTGATCTGCGCGATCAGGGCCTTGGCGTCTTCTTCCTTCTCGACCAGGATATGGCGGGCACGGTATTCGGTGCCGCTGTTCTGGGCCTTGAACTTGTCGTACTCGGCCTTGGCTTCGGCATCGGTGACGCCGTTCTTCTTGCCGAAGTCAGCGAACAGCTCGCGGATCAGGATGCTCTGGCGGGCCAGTTCCATCTGCGCCTTGTAGTCGGCGCTGGCCGGGATGCCGCGCTTCTCGGCCTCCTGGATGAAGATCTCGCGCAGCACGACTTCGTCCTTGACCTGGGCTTCCAGCTCGGGCGTGCGTTGCTGCTGGCCGCTCTTGGTGACCTGGTTGATCAGCAGGTCGACGCGGGCCTTGGGCACCGGCTTGCCATTGACGGTGGCGACGTTTTGCGCACTGGCCGTCACGGGCACGAGCGCAGCGGACAGGGCCGCGACAGTGGCGGCGAGCACAAACTTCTTCATGGACATGGGCAGCAAAGGTAGAAAAATGCGCCTGACGGCGCGGGGTGCGGGAGAGTCAGCTTTCGTCCGGTGCGCGGGCGTCGATCGCCAGTGCATGGATGCCTTGCTGCATCAACTCAGCCAAGGAATGATATACGAGCTGATGGCGGGCCACCCGCGAGCGGCCGATGAAGCGCTCGCTGACGATGCTGACGTGGTAGTGGCCGCCCTCGCGGGCACCGGCATGGCCGGCATGCTGGGCACTGTCGTCGCGCAAGCTCAGCAGGCTGGGTTGCAGGGCCGCGCGCAGGCGGCGTTCGATCTCTTCGAGCATGCTCATGGCGTGGGCTCGGCGCGGAAGTCTATCGAGGCCGAGTTGATGCAAAAGCGCTCGCCGGTCGGCTCGGGGCCGTCGGGGAAGACATGGCCCAGATGCGAGCCGCAGTTGTTGCAGCGCACCTCGACCCGCACCATGCCGTGGCTGCGGTCGACGATGCGCTCCACCACCTCGCTGTTGACCGGCGCGTAATAGCTGGGCCAGCCGCAGCCGGCGTCGAACTTGGTGTCGGCCTCGAACAGCGGCGTGCCGCAGCCCACGCACTGGTACTTGCCGGCTTCCCAGTGGTCCCAGTACTTGCCGGTGAAGGCGCGCTCGGTGCCGGCCTGGCGGGCCACCTGGTACTGCATGGCGTCGAGCTGCTCGCGCCACTCGGCCTCGGTCTTCTTGATGGGGTAGTCGTGATCGCTCATGGTCGCTCCAGTGTAGCCAGCGGCCCGTGCCCGCGCCGCTGCGGGGTCTTGCGGCCTTACTGCAGGCGGAACACCGAGACGACCTCGGTCATGCGCGCGGCCTGGTACTTCAGGCTCTCGGCCGCCGCCGCGCTCTGCTCGACCAGCGCGGCGTTCTGCTGGGTCACCTGGTCAAGCTGGGACACGGCTTCGCCGACCTGGTCAATGCCCTGGCTCTGCTCGGCGCTGGCGGCGCTGATCTCGGCGATCAGGTCGGTGACGCGCTTGACCTGGCCGACGATGTCGCCCATGGTCTTGCCGGCATTGGCGGCCAGCGCGCTGCCGGCCTCGACCTTGGCCACGCTGTCGCCGATCAGGCTCTTGATCTCCTTGGCCGCCTGCGCGCTGCGCTGGGCCAGCGTGCGCACCTCGCCGGCCACCACCGCGAAACCGCGGCCCTGCTCGCCGGCGCGGGCCGCCTCGACCGCCGCGTTCAGCGCCAGGATATTGGTCTGGAAGGCAATGCCGTCGATCACGCCGATGATGTCGCTGATCTTGCGCGAGGCGGCGCTGATCTGCTCCATGGTGCTGACCACCTGGCCGACCACCGAGCCGCCCTGAGCCGCGACGCCCGAGGCGCTGGTGGCCAACTGGTTGGCGGTGCGGGCGGTTTCGGCGTTCTGCTTGACGGTGGCGGTCAGCTCCTCCATCGAGGCGGCAGTCTGCTCCAGATTGGCGGCCTGCTCCTCGGTTCGCTGGGAGAGGTCGGCATTGCCGCTGGCGATCTCGGCGGTGCCGGTGGCGATCGAGTCGCTGCTGGCGCGCACCTGGGCGACGATGCTCACCAGGCTGTCGTTCATGCGCTTGAGTGCGCCCAGCAGCTGGCCGGTCTCGTTCGTGCCCTTGACCTCGATGCGCGAACTGAGGTCGCCGCCGGCCACCGCCTCGGCCACCTTGACCGCCTCGGCCAGCGGCGTGACGATGGAGCGCACCAGCAGCCATGCGATCGCCATGCCCACGCCCACCACCAGCAGCGCGCCGATGCCACCCATCCACAGCAGGCCGGCGCGTGCCGCCGCGGCCTGTGCATCGGCCCGCTCGGCTTTTTGCTCCTGCAGCTTGACGAAGTCCTCGATGGCGCCCAGATAGCGGCCGACGGCGGGCGCGTACTCGTCGCGGATGATGGCCTGGGCGCCGGCCTGGTTGCCGCCGGCGCCGGCCTCGCGCGCCTTCTTGCTGGCGGCCAGCAGCGCGCCGCCATGGCCGACGATGATCTTCAGCTGGGCCTGATCCTCCGGTGTCTGGGCCTGCTTGGTGATCTCCTCGCGCAGCTTCTGCACCCTTGGGGTGTCGGTGGCCATCGGTTCCTTGAAGAGCTCGCCGACGGCCGGGTCGGCGCTGATCGAGGCGGCCATGCTGCGCGTCACCGCGACCTGGGTCATGCCCTGCCAGCGCACCGACTGGCGTATCAGGTCCTGGGCCTGGTCGATCGCGGTGTTCGCCTCGCGGGCAATCACCTGGCCGCGGTAGAGGGTCAGGCCTCCGACCAGCAACATGGCCAGCAGCAGCAGCGCGATGGCGCCGGAGAGTTTGCGGGCAAGACCGAGGTTGTTCAGGTTCATGCGGACTCCAGCATCAAGGCGTGCACCGATTCTGAGCATGCACGCCCAATTTGCCAACTCATGCAGGGCAGGTGACGTGCGATGCTCACGAAACGCCGGTGAATACCCCTAGGCCACCGGTGCCGGCTGTGTAACTCCGGTGACTATGGCCGGTCGGATGCGAGGTTTAAACTGATTCGAACAGGCCTGCCGAGGCCACACAAAGACAGGAGACCGCCGATGGCGCTGATGGGTCAAATGATGACCATGCCCTTGCTGATTTCGTCGCTGATCCAACATGCGGCGCGGCATTCGGGCGATACCGAAATCGTCAGCAAACGCTGTGAAGGCGATCTGCACCGCTACACCTGGCGGGATGCCGAGCGGCGCTCGCGCCAGGTCGCCCAGGCGCTGGGCCGGCTGGGGCTGGCGCCGGGCGACCGGGTCGCGACGCTGGCCTGGAACGGCTACCGCCATCTGGAGCTCTATTACGGCAGCTCGGGCTCCGGCCTGGTCTGCCACACGATCAATCCGCGACTCTTCCCCGAGCAGATCGTCTGGATCGCCCAGGATGCCAATGACCAGGTGCTGTGCTTCGACCTGAGCTTTCTGCCCCTGGTCGAGAAGCTCTGCGCCCAGCTGCCGGGCATCCGCCACTATGTGCTGATGAGCGACCGCGCCCATATGCCGGCCGCCAGCAGCATTCCGAACCTGCTGTGCTACGAAGACCTGGTCGAGGCCGAGGACGGGAGTTACCGCTGGCCCGAGTTCGACGAGAACACCGCCTCCAGCATCTGCTACACCTCGGGCACGACCGGCCACCCCAAGGGCGCCGTCTACAGCCACCGCTCCAGCGTGCTGCATGCCTACGGTTCGGCGCTGCCCGATGCGATGGACTGCTCCAGCAAGGATGTGATCCTGCCGGTGGTGCCGATGTTCCACGTCAACGCCTGGGGCCTGCCCTACAGCAGCGCCATCGTCGGCGCCAAGCTGGTGTTCCCCGGCCCGCACCTGGATGGCAAATCGCTGTACGAGCTGTTCGAGACCGAAGGTGTGACCTTCAGCGCCGGTGTGCCCACGGTCTGGCTGGGCTTGCTGAACTATGTGAAGAGCAATGGCCTGAAGTTCAGCAGCTTCAAGCGCACGGTGATCGGGGGCTCGGCCTGCCCGCCGGCGATGCTGGCCAGCCTGATGGATGACTTCGGCGTCGAGGTCATCCACGCCTGGGGCATGACCGAGCTCTCGCCGCTGGGCACGCTGTCCAAGCTGACCTCCAGGCAGCTCGCGCTGCCGGCCGAGCAGCAGCGCCGCATCCTGGAGAAGCAGGGCAAGGTGATCTACGGGATCGATATGGCGGTGATCAACGACGAGGGTCAGGCCTTGCCCTGGGACGCGCAGAGCTCGGGCAATCTGGTGGTGCGCGGTCACTGGGTCATCAGCAGCTATTTCGGCGAGCCGCGCTCGCCGCTGGTGACGGTGGACGGCCAGCCCGGCTGGTTCCCGACCGGCGATGTGGCGACCATCGATGCCGACGGCTTCATGCAGATCACCGACCGCAGCAAGGACGTCATCAAGAGCGGCGGCGAGTGGATCAGCTCCATCGATCTCGAAAACATCGCGATGGCCCACCCGGCCGTGCATGAGGCGGCGGCCATCGCCTGCGCCCATCCGAAGTGGGACGAGCGGCCGCTGCTGGTGGTGGTCAAGAAGCCGGACGCCCAAGTCACGCGCGAGGAACTGCTGGCCTTCTTCGAGGGGCGCATCGCCAAATGGCAGATCCCCGACGATGTGGCTTTCGTGGCCGAGATCCCGCACACCGCCACCGGCAAGATACAGAAGCTCAGGCTGCGCGAGCAGTTCAAGAGCCACCGACTGCCCGGCGCCTGATCCCCGGGCAAACCGCAGGCTGCTTTGCCCGCGCCGCCTCTTAAGCTCTACACGCCTTGCAAACCACAAAGGAGACAACGATGTACAGCAGCAAGCACGTCCTGAAGTTCACCGCAGCGGCCGCCCTGGTGCTGGCCGGCTCCGCAGCGCTCGCGCAAAAGGGCGAGACGGTCAAGATTGCCTGGATCGATCCCTTGTCCGGCCTGATGGCGCCGGTGGGGCAGAACCAGGTCAAGAGCTTCCAGTTCTTTGCCGAGAAGTTCAACGCCAGCAATCCGGCCGGCGTCAAGTTCGAGATCATCGCGATCGACAACAAGCTGAGCCCGGCCGAGTCGCTGAACGCGCTGAAGTCCGCCATCGACCAGGGCGTGCGCTATGTGACCCAGGGCAATGGCTCGGGCGCGGCGCTGGCCATCATCGATGCGGTCAACAAGCACAACGAGCGCAATCCCGGCAAGGAGGTGCTGTACCTGAACCACTCGGCCGTCGACCCCGACCTGACCAATAGCAAGTGCAGCTACTGGCATTTCCGCACTGACGCCGACACCTCGATGAAGATGGAGGCGATGACCACCTTCATGAAGGACCAGCCCGATATCAAGAGCGTCTTCCTGCTGAACCAGAACTATGCCCACGGCCACCAGGTGGCGCGCTACGCCAAGGAAATGCTGGCCCGCAAGCGCCCCGATGTGAAGATCGCCGGCGAGGACCTGCACCCGCTGGCCGCGGTGCGTGACTTCGCGCCCTATGTGGCCAAGATCAAGGCCAGCGGCGCCGACACCGTGATCACCGGCAACTGGGGCTCGGACCTGGCCCTGCTGGTCAAAGCCGCCAACGAGGCCGGCTACAACGGCAAGTTCTTCACCTACTACGCCGGCGTCACCGGCACACCCACGGCCTTGGGCACCGGCTCGGCCGGCCGCGTCTACCAGATCTCCTACAACCACTACAACATGGGCGGCCAGATGTCCAAGTGGCAAAAGGAGTTCCAGGACAAGTTCAACTCGGACTTCTACACCGGCAGCGTGATCCATATCTACACCCTGCTGGGTGAGGCCTTCGCCAAGGCCAAGAGCACCGATCCGGTCAAGGTGGCCGCGGTGCTGGAGGGCATGAAGACCAAGAGCTTCAATGGCGAGGTCGAGATGCGCAAGACCGACCACCAGCTGCAGCAGACCCTGTATCTGTCGGTCTGGCAGAAGACCGATGCGAAGAACACCTACAGCCCCGAGAAGACCGGCATGACCTTTGTGCCGGTGCGCACCTTCGAGCCCTATGTGTCGAGCACGCCGACCTCCTGCGAGATGAAGCGGCCGTCCTGAGTAGGCGTGGCGCTTGGCGCAGATTCTGGCGCCGATCCTGGCGGGGCCATCCTTGGGGTGGCCCCTTTCCTGAGATGCCCTGAGATGCCCTGCATTGGCGAGATCCTGTGGACCAATTCCTGATCAATCTGCTGAACGGCCTGTCCTCCGGGCTGCTGCTGTTCATGCTCAGCTCCGGCCTGACGCTGATCTTCAGCATGATGGGCGTGCTGAACTTTGCCCATGCCAGCTTCTATATGCTGGGTGCCTATATCGCCTACACCCTGGTGGGCCTCTTGGGCTTCTGGCCGGCCCTGCTGCTGGCGCCGCTGCTGGTGGGCCTGATCGGCGCGGGCTTCGAGCGCATGGCGCTGCGCCGGGTGCACAAGTTCGGCCATGTGCCCGAGCTTTTGATCACCTTCGGCCTGTCCTATCTGATCCTGGAGCTGGTGCAGCTGATCTGGGGCCGCACGGCGGTGCCGTTCTCGCCGCCGCCCGAGCTGCAGGGCCCGGCCTTCACCTTCATCCAGAACCCCGCCAGCGGCCTGAGCTTCGCGCTGGGCGAGGCCGGCGCCGGCGTGTGCAGCGCGGCCGGCGTGATCTGTTCCAAGTTTCCGCTGACCCGCGCCTTCATGATGCTGGTGGCCCTGGCGATGCTGGTGGCGCTGTGGCTGCTCTTGACCCGCACCCGCATCGGCCTGGTGATCCAGGCTGCGCTGAAGCATCCCGAGATGGTCGAGGCGCTGGGTCACAACGTGCCGCGCGTCTTCATGCTGGTGTTCGGCAGCGGCTGCGCGCTGGCGGCGCTGGCCGGCGTGATCGGCGGCATCACCTTCGTCACCGAGCCCTCGATGGCCGTCATCGTCGGCTCCATCATCTTCGTGGTCGTGGTGGTCGGCGGGGTTGGCTCGCTGGCCGGCGCCTTTGTCGGATCCATCCTGATCGGCCTGCTGCAGACCCTGCCGCTGACCGTCGACGGCTCGCTGGCCACACTGTTCAAGCTGGGCCCCGACACCTGGGGCTACCCGGTGCTGAAACTGAGCCTGGCCCAGGTGGCGCCCATCCTGCCTTATCTGCTGATGGTGCTGATCCTGATCTTCCGCCCCAAGGGCTTGATGGGCACGCGAGACGAATGAGATGACGACACGCACACGCGCCTCGGGCCCCCACTACCACTTCAAGCCCTACAACGTCGGCCGCTGGATCATCTGGGGTCTTTATGCCCTGGTGCTGCTGGTGTCGCCGCTGATCTGGACCTCGGGCCTGTCCCACACTATGCTGTCGCAGATGGGCATAGGCATCATCGCCTGCCTGGCCTACAACCTCTTGCTGGGCCAGGGTGGCATGCTGAGCTTCGGCCATGCGGTCTACAGCGGCCTGGGGTCCTTTCTGGCCATCCACACGCTGAACCAGGTCTCGGCCGGCGCCTGGACTGTGCCGGTCAGCCTGATCCCGCTGGTCGGCGGGCTGGCGGGCCTGTTCTTCGCGGCGCTGTTCGGCTATGTCTCGACCAAGAAGTCGGGCACGCCCTTCGCGATGATCACGCTGGGCCTGGGCGAGCTGATCTGGTCGATGTCGCTGATGCTGCCCGAGTTCTTCGGCGGCGAGGGCGGCATCAGCGGCAACCGCGTGGTCGGCAAGCCGGTGATGGGCATCACGTTCGGGCCGCAGATCCAGGTCTACTACCTGATCGCGGTCTACTGCTTTGTCTGCACCGCGGCGCTGTTCGCGCTGACCCGCACACCGCTGGGCCGCATGCTCAACGCCGTGCGCGACAACCCCGAGCGTGTCGAGTTCATCGGCTACGACACGCAGTGGGTGCGCTTTCTGGCCTTCATGATCTCGGGTTTCTTCGCCGGGATTGCCGGCGGCCTGGGCGCGATCAATTTCGAGATCGTCACGGCCGAGGTGGTGGGGGCGCTGCGCTCGGGCGCCTATCTGCTGTTCACCTTTCTGGGCGGCGCCACCTTCTTCTTCGGCCCCATCATCGGCGCGGTGCTGATGGTGCTGGCGGGCGTGCTGCTGTCCGAGCTGACCTCGGCCTGGCTGCTCTATCTGGGCCTGATCTTCCTGTTCATGGTGATGTATGCGCCGGGCGGCTTTGCGGCGCTGATCATGATGAATCTGCGCGTCGCGGCCTTCGGCAAGCTGGGCCGGCTCTGGACCTCCTATCTGGCCCTGGGCGGCACCGCGCTGGCCATGCTGATCGGCGCGGCGGCGATGGTGGAGATGCTCTATCACTGGCAGCTCAATGCCGCGTTGGGCCCGGAGCTGAGCTTCATGGGCGTGAGCCTGAACAGCGAGCGCATCGATGCCTGGTTTGGCGCCGCGATGCTGCTGCTGGTGGGCCTGGGTCTGTTTGAGCTGTCGCGCCGGCAGTTCAAGCGCGAATGGGACCAGACCCAGGAAGAGATCGAAAAAGAGATCAAGCGCCGGGAGAGCCTGTGAGCAAGAGCGAATTCGCGTTGGAGCTGCTGGATGTGCACAAGCGCTTCGGCAAGAGCGAGATCATCCGTGGCGCGCAGCTGCAGGTGCGTCCCGGCGAGCGCATCGCCATCATCGGTCCGAACGGTGCCGGCAAGAGCACGCTGTTCAATCTGATCAGCGGCCGCTTCGCGCCCAGCAGCGGCGAGATCCGGCTCAACGGCGCCCGCATCGATGGCCGCAAGCCTTATGAGATCAGCCGCCTGGGCCTGTCGCGCAGCTTCCAGGTGTCCAATCTGTTCACGCGGCTGTCGGTGTTCGAGAACATCCGCTGCGCGGTGCTGTGGAGCATGGGCTATCGCTATGCCTTCTGGAAATTCCTGGCCGATCTGGACGATGCCAATGACCGTGCCGACCGGGTGCTGGAGATGATCAAGCTGGACAAGAAGCGCGATGTGCTGGCCACCAATCTGACCTATGCCGAGGCGCGCGCGCTGGAGATCGGCATCACGATCGCCGGCGGCGCCGAGGTGGTGCTGCTCGACGAGCCGACCGCCGGCATGAGTAAGAGCGAGACCAAGCGCTTCATCCAGCTGATCCGCGAGGTCACCGAGGGCAAGACGCTGCTGACCGTGGAGCACGATATGGGTGTGGTGTTCGGCCTGGCCGACAAGATCGCGGTGCTGGTCTATGGCGAGGTGATCGCCTTCGACACGCCTGAGGCGGTGCGCGCGAACGCGCGGGTTCAGGAGGCCTATCTGGGTTCGGTGCTGGCCGAGCAGCAGGCCGCCGCGGGAGTGCCGGCATGACCCGCGCGCTCAAACTCGACAACGTCCACGCCTTCTACGGCAAGAGCCATGTGCTGCACGGCGTCAGCATGGAGGTGCGCCCCGGCGAGATCGTCAGTCTCTTGGGCCGCAACGGCTCGGGCCGCTCGACCACGGTCAAGACCATCATGGGCCAGGTCGACGGCACGGGCTCGATCCAGTTCGGCGGCAAGGAGTTGCTGGGGAAAAAGGCCTATGAGATCGCCCATCAAGGCATAGGCTATGTGCCCGAGAACCGCGACATCTTCCCTAAGCTGACCGTGCACCAGAACCTGCTGCTGGGTCAGAAGTCCGGCGCGAAAACGCCGCGCTGGGGCTTCGACGATATGTACGGCATGTTTCCGCGCCTGAAGGAGCGCCAGCACACCGAGGCCGGCGTGCTATCCGGCGGCGAGCAGCAGATGCTGACGCTGTGCCGCACGCTGATGGGCGACCCCGACCTGATCATGATCGACGAGCCTACCGAAGGCCTGGCCCCCAAGATCGTCGAACTGGTGGCCGAATACCTGAAGGAACTCAAGCGCCGCGGCATCGCCGTGCTGCTGGTCGAGCAGAAGCTGGCCATCGCAATGGAAATCTCCGAGCGCTGCTATGTGATGGGCCACGGCCGCATCGTGTTCGAGGGCACACCAGCGGATCTGCGCGGGAATGCCTATATCCGCAAGGAGTGGTTGGAGGTGTGAGGCTCCGGCCGTCGGCCCTGGGGAAAGACCTGACCCCGCCGATCCGCCAATCTCAGGCGCTTTGGATAAGACAATAGGGCGGATGCAGACCCCGACCGCCTACGACTTGCTTTGCTACCGCCATGGTCGCCGGGCCATGCCATCCGGTGCCGCCGGCTGCCCCGGCGCATGAGGGCTGAACGCAGGCGCCGGATGACGGCGCTGGGGCTCTCCCTGCTGATCCATGCGCTGCTGTTGAGCCTGAGCTCCGGCGTTGACGGGCCGGGGCTGCCGGGTCTGGTCTTCCCCTGGCAGGAGCGGCGCGCCGAGGCGCCGGACTTGCGCGTCGTGCTGACCCAGGCGCCGCAGGCGGCAGCGCCCGTGGCTGCGCCGGCCGAAGCTGCGGAGCCGGCCCCTGAACCTGCCGCAGCTCCTGAGCCGGCGTCGCCCGAATTGCCCGCGCCGGCCCCACAGCAGACGGTGGCGGAAGTCGCCAGCCTGTCGCTGATGGCGCCCGAAGCGATGATGTCGGCGGAGCCGCCTGTGGCCGACCCCAGCCCCGATGAGCCTGCCGCCGCTGCCGAGCCGATCCCGCCGACCCTTCTTGCACCGCCCGACGTGATCCGCGCGCTGCGGCCTGATCACACCTCCTGGGCCTTGCCGGCCGTGCCGGCGACGCTGCCGCTGCTGCCGGCCATCGCGGTGGCACCCAGTGCCTCCAGCCCGCAGACCCGCGAGCTGCGTGCGGCCACCACGATGGCGGCACCGGTGCCCGTCGACGCGATGGCCGCGACGCGCGCACCGGAGTTGGCCGTGCTGGATCGCGTCGGGGGACGAGTGGCCCAGGAGTTGGAGGCCAGGCTGGAAGCCGCGCGGCAGGAGGCGGCACGCCAGGAAGCAGCTCGCCAGGAAGCAGCCCGGCAGGACGCACTGCGGGCCGAGGCCCTGCGCCAGGAAGCCATTCGGCAGGCCGCCGCGCGGCAAGAGTCCGCTCGCCTGGAGGCTGAGCGCCTGGAGACCCAGAAGCGCGAGGCGCAAGCCATGGCGCGGCGGGCGGAGGCCGAGCAGCAGGCGGCCGCCAGACAAGAGGCGGCGCGGCAGGAGGCTGCGCGCCAGGAGGAGGTCTTGAGGCAGGAGTCCGCTCGCATCGAGGCTCAGCGCCAGGCGACGGCACGCCAGGCTGCGGTTGTGAAAGAGGCTGAGCAGGCGGCGCGTGATGAGATGGCCCGCCAGGACGCCGCGCGGCTGGCGGCTGCCCAGGCCAAGGCCCAGGCCGAAGCACAGCGCGAAGAGCGGCTGCGGGCGATCGGCCGCCAGCTCGACGAAGAGGCCGCCCGGCGCGACGCCATCGCCGCGCGGCTGCCGCCCTCGGCCAGCAGCATCCGCCGCGGCCGGCTGTTCGGGCGCAGCGATGCCAATGCGGAGTTGGTGCTCTATGCCGAGGCCTGGAGCCGCAAGATAGAACTCAACCAGACCTTCGAGCTGGTGCGCGAGGCGGCCAGGCAGCCGCATGCCGAGCCGCTGGTGACGGTGGCCGTCCGCAGCGATGGCTCGGTGGAGTCGGTGAGCTTTGTGCGCTCCAGCGGGGTGCCGGCGATTGACGCGGCCGTCAGGCGCATCGTCGAGAGCCAGGCCAATTACCCGGCCTTCCCGCCGGCCCTGGCGCGCGAGTTCGATGTGATCGAGATCCGCCGGACCTGGCGCTTCGATATGGCGGTGCGCTTGTACTGATCGCCGCCGGCGGGGATGGCTATCGGCTCAGCCAGCGGTCGACGACATGCAGAAAATTGCCCAGATCCAGCGGCTTGGTCAGGTAGTCGTTGAAGCCTGCGGCGCGCCCGCGTTCGATGTCCTGCGGCATCGCACTGGCGCTGACGGCGACCACCGGGATGGATTGAAGATCCGGGTCGGCGCGCAGCGCGGCCAGCACCGCATAGCCGTCCATCTCGGGCATGTGGATGTCCAGCAGTATCAGCGACGGTCGCTGCGCCGAGGTTAGCGCCAGGCCTTGGGCGGGGCTGCTGGTCGTCAGCACCTGGATCTGGGGCCGCAGCGTCAGCAGCTGCTCCAGCAGGCGCAGATTGACGGGGTTGTCATCGATGCAGAGCACGCTGTGGCTGGGCAGCGGCACGGCGGGCATGGCCGCTGCCGCAGGCGGCTCTGTGGTGGCCGGCGTCGGCCGTGAGCGGCTTGGCAGCTCGAGCCAGAAGGTCGAGCCCTCGCCGAGCGTGCTCTGCACGCCGACGCTGCCGCCCATCAGCTCGGTCAGCCGGCGCGTGATGGTCAGACCGATGCCGGTGCCTTCGATGCTGCCCTGCTCGGCGCCCAGGCGGTTGAAGGGCTGGAACAACTGGTCGATCTGTTGCGTCGACAGACCCCGCCCGGTATCACTGATGCTGATGCGCCAGCGCCTGCGGCGCGCCGGCTCGGCCGTCAGCCGCACGCTGCCGCCGTCGCGGTTGTACTTGATGGCGTTCGACAGCAGGTTCAGCAGGATCTGCTTGACGCGGGTGCGATCGGCATGCAGCTCGGCGTCAAGCGGCAGCTGGGCCTCCAGCTCGATATGGCGCGGCGCGGCCAGCGCTTGCATCAGCTGCACGCAGTCGTCGACCACGGCGGCCAGCGGGACCGGCTCCAGCGCCAGTTGCAGATGGCCGGACTCGATCTTGGCCAGGTCCAGCACCTCGTTGACCAGATCCAGCAGATGCCGGCCGGCCCGCAGGATCTCCTGCACCTGATCAAGCTGCCTGGCTTGCAGCGAGCCATCGTACTGGAGGATCTGGGCGAAGCCGAGGATCGCGTTCATCGGCGTGCGCAGCTCGTGGCTCATGCTCGACAGAAAGTCGGACTTGGCCATGCTGGCGCGCTCGGCCGTCTCCTTGGCGCCCGCCAGTTCCTCGCGCCGGGCCAGTTCCGGGCTGAAGTCGTAGAAGATGTCAAAGGCGTACTGCACGCGGCCCTGCTCGTCCTTGATGAAGCCGATGTGCTTGCTGGCGATGAAGCGGCTGCCGTCCTTGCGCTGCAGCAGCAACTGGCCCGTCCAGCTGAGGCCGTTGCGCATCGCCACGCCGATCTCGGCACGAAAGGCGGCCAGGGCCTCGGGAGCCACCGTCAGCGAGAAGTGTTGGCCGATGATCTCCTCGTCGCGATAGCCCAGGCCGGCCTGGTGTGCCTGGTTCTGATAGACCGCGTAGCCCTCGCCGTCGACGATGCTGATCATCTGGGTGCTGGCATCGAACACCCGCCGGAACAGCGCCAGCCTCTCCTGCGCAGCCTTGCGTTCGGAGATGTCGGTGAGGAAGGCGGTGAAGCTGCGGGCGGGCCCGCTGCCCAGCGGGCTCAGCGCGATCTCGACGAGGAACTCGCGGCCATCGCGGTGCAGCGCCGGCAATTCGACGCGCCTGTGCATGACACGCGGCACGCCCGTGGCCAGATAGCGTGCCAGGCCTTGCCTGTGGGCTTCGCGCATGCGCTCGGGGATGATGGTGCTGTCCAGCATGCGCCCGATGGCTTCCACTGAAGTCCAGCCGAACAGCTCGGCGGCGCGGCGATTCCAGTCGGTGATGCGGCCACCGTCGTCCATGCCCACGACGGCATCGTGCGAGGCGTCCAGATTGGCCTGCAGCCGCATCCCGGTCTCGATCAGGCGGCGCAGCGCCAGATGCGACTGGTGGCCGACCACCAGCAGCGCGAGCAGGGCGCTGGCCAGCACCAGGGCCACCAGCCGCTGGGCCGGCGCGTCGGCCAGGCCGGCAACGAGGCCGGTCGGCAGCAGCGTGCCGAGCAGGAAGGCGAACATGCCCGCGCGCTGCCCGGCCATCGAATTCATCGCGACCGCACTGACCCCCAGCAAAATGCCGACGAACAGTGCCAGGCTGTCCCCGTCGGGCCGTGTCGCCATCGTCAGCACCGGCGCGACCGACCAGGCCAGCCCGGCTGCAGCCGATTGCAGCGCAAACAGCCGCTGCCAGCGCCGCAGATTCGACAGGCCCAGCGCCGCGCGACGATAGGCGCTGCATTCCAGATGCCCCCACAGCGAGCTCGCCAGCAAAGCCGCACAGCCCGCAAGCAGCGCCTGGGGCGCCAGCACCGGCCACAGCAGCAGCCCCATCGCCAGCGTGACGGCCAGCGTCATGCCGACATTCAAGGGCTTGCGGGCATAGGCGGCATCGAGCAGGGCCAGATCCACATCGCTGGGTACAGTGCCATTCATCGCTAGCGTTCATCCAGTCCGCGAGCGACGCATGGGTCGCCCATGCCTGAATCTACCCTGGCGATGCCGTTCGCAGGCTCGGAGGCGGTGTTGTAATTTGCGCCGATCCAGCCCGGGACATACCCTAGCGCTGCTTACCAGCGCCAGCCCTGCTGCCACAGCTGGCGCAGCGCCAGCGCCTCGGCCTGCTGGCGCAGCAGGGCCGGGGCCAGACCGGGGCGGCCGGGCAGGGCGGGGCTGAGCCACAGCGGGCCGCCATCGCGCAGGGTGCGGGGCTGGCCGTGGCGCTCGGCGCGCAGCAGGGCCAGACGCCAGGCCTGCTGCAGGCCACGGGCCCGGTTCTCGTCGGCCAGCAGGCCCAGCCAGTCGCCGGCGGCGACGCGATGGGCGGCGAACAGAATGCGGCGAGCCAGATCCGGGCCGCTGGCGAGCGTGCTCACGACCTGACCCTCGGGGTCGCGCAGCAGGCGCGCGGCGGGCTTGTTCAAGGGGCTCAGGCTCGGATGGGAGCGAGCGATCAGGCGATCAAAGCTGGCCAGTTCATGCATGACGAAAAAACTCCGCTGCCCATGGGTGTCACCGGCGTTTGCCGGTCCCGGGGCAGCGGAGCCGCAACGCTTTAGCCGCATTTGTAGTCCGCCCGCAAGTAGTTGGTAAATCGGCGGTGACGTCGTCGATGTTTCGATGGCGTCGGCCTGCATTGTAAGCACAGGCGCGGCAAGCCCCCAAAGCACTTTGTCACGACAGGGACAGATCATCGTCGGGGCACATGCCTAGAATCGAACGACCGTTCTATTTGTATTCCAGCCCCGATCACCCCGAGCAAGAGGTCAGCATGACAGCTACTTACGAAGTCCGCGGCAATGTCGCCGTGATCACCTTGAGCAACCCGCCGGTCAACGGATTGGGCTATGACACCCGCAAGGCCACCGCCGCCGGCATCGAGCAGGCCGAGAACGATGCGGCCGTGCAGGCCATCGTGATCACCGGGGCCGGCAAGGCCTTTTCGGGCGGCGCCGACATCAAGGAGTTCGGCAGCCCCAAGGCGCTGGCCGAGCCCAACCTGCTGAGCCTGATCGCCGTGGTCGAGAACTGCAGCAAGCCGGTGGTGGCCGCGATCCACACGGTCTGCATGGGCGGCGGCCTTGAGTTGTCGCTGGGCTGCCATTACCGCGTTGCCTCGCCGGGTGCCAAGATCGCGCTGCCGGAAGTGAAGCTGGGCCTGCTGCCCGGTGCCGGCGGTACGCAGCGCCTGCCGCGCGCGCTGGGGGTCGAGCCCGCGCTGAATATGATCGTCAGTGGCGAGCCGGTCGCCAGCGAGCTGCTGGCCCAGGTGCCGGGGCAGCAGCTGTTCCAGAAGATCATCGAGGGCGATCTGCTTGAAGGCGCGATCGCCTTTGCGCAGGAGGTGGCCGACAAGCGTCCGCTGCCCAAGGTGCGCGAGCTGAAAGCCCGCCATGCCGACCCGGAGGCCTACTTCCAGTTCGCCCGCAATATGGTTGGCGGACAGAGCCGGAACTTCCCGGCGCCGCTGCGCTGCCTGGAAGCGGTGGCGGCCTCGGTCAAGATGAAATTCGAGGACGGCATGAAGGCCGAGCGCGAGGGCTTTGCCGCGCTGATGCTGACACCGGAATCCAAGGCCTTGCGACACGCCTTCTTCGCCGAGCGCGCCGCCAGCAAGATCGCCGATGTGCCCGAGGACACGCCCGCTCGCAAGATCGAGAAGGTCGCGGTGATCGGTGCCGGCACGATGGGTGGCGGCATCTCGATGAACTTCCTGAACGCGGGCATCCCGGTCACCATCCTGGAGACCAAGCAGGAAGCGCTGGATCGGGGCGTGGCCACGATCAAGAAGAACTACGAGGCCCAGGTCAAGAAGGGCAAGCTGAAGGAAGACAAGTACCAGCAGCGCATGGCCCTGCTGAGCACCACCTTGAACTACGCCGACATCGGCAGCGCCGATCTGGTCATCGAGGCGGTGTTCGAGGAGTTGAGTGTCAAGGAGGCGGTGTTCAAGCAGCTCGACGAGGTGATGAAGCCCGGTGCGATCCTGGCCTCGAACACCTCGACCTTGGACGTCAACAAGATCGCGAACTTCACCAAGCGCCCGCAAGATGTCGTGGGCATGCACTTCTTCAGCCCGGCCAATGTGATGAAGCTGCTGGAGGTCGTGCGCGGCGCGGCCACGGCCAAGGATGTGCTGGCCACCGTGATGCAGCTGGCCAAGAAGATCAAGAAGACGGCCGTGGTCTCGGGCGTCTGCGACGGCTTCATCGGTAACCGCATGATCGAGCAGTACAGCCGCCAGGCCGGCTTCCTGCTCGATGAGGGCTGCTCGCCGGCCCAGGTCGACAAGGCGGCCGAGAAGTTCGGCTTTGCGATGGGCCCCTTCCGCATGGGCGATCTGGCCGGCAACGATATCGGCTGGGCCATCCGCAAGCGCCGCTACCAGGAGAAGCCGCATCTGCGCTACTCCAAGAGCGCCGATCTGCTCTGCGAGCTGTGCCGCTACGGCCAGAAGACGCAGGCCGGCTGGTATGACTACCAGACGGGCAAGCGCGACGCGATCCCGTCACCGGTGGTGGCCGAGATGCTGGACAAGCACCGCGCGGCGTTGGGCATCGTGCCGCGCCAGATCAGCGATGAGGAGATCGTGCATCGCCTGGTCTTCGCGCTGGTCAACGAGGCCGCCCATCTGCTGGAAGAGGGCATTGCCCAGCGCGCCTCGGACGTGGACATGGTCTACCTGACCGGCTACGGCTTCCCGCTGTGGCGCGGCGGCCCGATGTGCTATGCCGACACCGTGGGCCTGTTCAATGTCGTGCAGGCGATGAAGCGCTTTGCCAAGAACCCGCTGGACGACGCGAAGTTCTGGGAGCCGGCGCCGCTGCTGGCCCGTCTTGTGGCCGAAGGCAAGTCCTTCTCCTAACCCCCTTCCTAGCGAGTTGCAATCATGAGCAAAGCAGTCATCGTCTCCACCGCACGCACGCCGCTGGCCAAGAGCTGGAAGGGCGCCTTCAATATGACCCATGGCGCGACCCTGGGCGGCCATGCCGTCAAGGCCGCCGTCGAGCGTGCCGGCATCGAGGCCGGCGCCATCGAGGATGTGCTGATGGGCTGCGCGACGCCCGAGGGCGCGACCGGCGGCAATATCGCGCGCCAGATCGTGCTGCGCGCCGGTCTGCCGATCACGGTGTCGGGCGTCACCGTCAACCGTTTCTGTTCCTCCGGTCTGCAGACCATCGCGATGGCCGCGCAGCGTGTCATCGCCGGCGAAGGCGATGTCTATGTGGCCGGCGGTGTCGAGAGCATCTCCTGCGTGCAGAACGAGGCGAACCGCCATATGTATGCCGATACCTGGCTGGTCAAGCACAAGCCGGAGATCTACTGGAGCATGTTGCAGACCGCCGAGCAGGTGGCCAAGCGCTACGGCATCGGCCGCGAGCGCATGGACCAGTACGGCGCGGCCAGCCAGCAGAAGGCCTGCGCCGCCCAGGCGGCGGGCAAGTTCGCCGACGAGATGATCAGCGTCACGACGACCATGGGCGTGGCCGACAAGGTGATGGGCCTGATGAGCAAGGAAGTGACGATCTCGGCCGACGAAGGCTTGCGCGAGGGCACGACTTATGACGGCATCAAGGACCTGCGCTCGGCCCTGCCGGGCGGCCTGATCTCGGCCGGCAATGCCAGCCAGTTCAGCGACGGCGCCGGCGCCTGCGTGGGGGTCAGCGAGCAGTACGCCGAGAGCCATGGCCTGAAACCGCTGGGCCGCTTCCTCGGCTTTGCGGTGGCCGGCTGCGAGCCCGACGAGATGGGCATAGGCCCGGTGTTCGCGGTGCCCAAGGTCTTGAAGAAGCTGGGCCTGACGGTGGCCGATATCGATCTGTGGGAACTGAACGAGGCCTTCGCGGTACAGGTGCTGTACTGCGCCGACACCTTGGGCATCCCGATGGACCGCCTGAATGTCAACGGCGGCGCGATCGCGGTGGGCCATCCCTACGGCGTCTCGGGCCAGCGCCTGACCGGCCATGCGCTGATCGAAGGCAAACGCCGCGGCGCCAAGAAGGTGTGCGTGACCATGTGCATCGGTGGCGGCATGGGCGCGGCCGGCGTGTTCGAGGTGCTGTGAACATCGACCTCGATACCCTGCGCGGCTTCTTCCGCAGCGCACCCTTCATGGTGGACCTGGGTGTCGAGCCGGTGGCGGTGCAGCAGGGGCGGGTCACGACCGAGCTGCTGCTGGCGCCGCGCCATCTGCAGCACACCGGCGTGGTCCATGCCGGCGTGCTGGCCTCGCTGGCCGACCACAGCATGGGCGCGGCCGCGCAGACCATGACGCCGGCCGGCCACTGGATCTTGACGGCCGAGTTCAAGACCAATCTGCTGCGTGGCGCGCGTGGCGACAAGCTGGTCTGCGAGGCCTGGGTGCTCAAGCCCGGCCGGCAGATCATGTTCACCGAGGCCGAGGTCTATGCGGTGGCGGCCGACGGCCAGCGCCAACTCTGCGTCAAGGCCTCGGGCACGATGGCCGTGACCCAGGCCAATTAGCGAGGAGGGCGCGATGAAGAGTCAAGCGCTGGGCCAGACCCTGGAGTTCCTGCTCTACGACTGGCTCAAGGTCCAGGAGCTGAGCGCGCGTCAGCGCTTTGCCGAGCACTCGCGCGAGACCTTCGATGCGGTGCTCGACACCTGCGAGAAGATCGCCCGCGAGAAGTTCGCGCCCTTCAACCGGCTGGCCGACACGCAGGAGCCGCACTTCGATGGCGAGCGCGTGCGGCTGCCGGAGAGCACCCATGCGGCGATGCAGGCCTATATCGAGTCCGGCATGCTGGCTGCGGCGCAGGACTACGAGCTCGGCGGCATGCAGCTGCCCTGCGTGATCGAGATGGCGGCCAATGCCTTTTTCAGCAAGGCCAGTGTCGCGATGGGCGGCTATGCGATGCTGACCAATGGCAATGCCAATCTGCTGATGGCGCATGGCACGGCGCTGCAGCGCGAGGTCTTCGCCAGGAACGAGTTTGCCGGCCGCTGGTTCGGCACCATGTGCCTCTCCGAGCCGCAGGCCGGCTCCTCGCTGTCCGATGTGGCGACCCGGGCCGAGCCCGATGGTGATGGCTTCGAGCAGGACCCGCTGGGTCCGCGCTACCGCCTCAAGGGCCACAAGATGTGGATCTCGGCCGGCGAGCACGAGATCACCGAGAACATCATCCATCTGGTGCTGGCCAAGATCCCCGGCCCGGATGGCAAGACGACGCCCGGCACGCGCGGCATCTCGCTATTCATCGTCCCGAAGCACCTGGTCAACGAGCGCGCGGAGCTGACCGGTGAGCGCAACGATGTGGCGCTGGCCGGCCTGAACCACAAGCTCGGCTATCGCGGCACGACGAACTGCCTGCTGAACTTCGGCGAGGGTCGGTTCAAGCCGGGCGGCAAGTCCGGCGCGATCGGCTATCTCGTGGGCCAGCCCGGCGAAGGCTTGAAGTGCATGTTCCATATGATGAACGAGGCCCGTATCGGCGTCGGTCTGGGCGCGGTGATGCTGGGCTATGCCGGCTACGAAGCCAGTCTCGACTATGCCCGCCAGCGCCCGCAGGGGCGTGCCATCGGCCCTGGTGGCAAGGACGCTGCCTCGCCGCAGCGACCCATCATCGAGCATGCGGATGTGAAGCGCATGCTGCTGGCGCAGAAGAGCTATGTCGAGGGCGGGCTGGCGCTGGAGCTGCTGTGCGCCCGCCTGGTCGATGAGCAGCACACCGCCGACGCCGAGACGGCGGCCGAAGCCAAGCAACTGCTGGAGGTGCTGATCCCGATTGCCAAGAGCTGGCCCAGCGAATGGTGTCTGGAAGCGAACTCGCTGGCCATCCAGGTCTTGGGCGGCTATGGCTACACCCGCGACTTCCCGGTCGAGCAGTACTGGCGCGACAACCGCCTGAACATGATCCACGAGGGCACGCATGGCATCCAGGGCCTGGACCTGCTGGGCCGCAAGGTGGTGATGAATGGCGGCGCGGCTCTGCTGGCGCTGGCCGCGCGCATCAACAGCACCATCGAGGCCGCCGTGCAGCAGCCCACGCTGGCCGAGCAGGGCAACCAGCTGGCGGCCGCGCTCGCCAAGCTGGGCCGCGCCACCAAGAATGCCTGGGCTAGCGGTGTGCCGGAGGAGGCGCTGGCCAATGCCACGCCCTATCTGCAGGCCTTCGGCCATGTGGTGCTGGCCTGGCTGTGGCTGGACCTGAGCCTCAGCGCCGCAGGCCCCTCGGACTTTGCCCAGGGCAAGCGCGCCGCCGCACGCTACTTCTACGCCTACGAGCTGCCCAAGATCGAGGCCTGGCTGGGCGTGGTCGGCAGCCGCGAGGCGCTGTGCCGCGAGATGCGGGACAGCTGGTTCTGATTCAAGCGATACCCTGGTGGAGACACAAGCAATGACACAACGCATCCAAGAACTGTTTGATCTGAGCGGCCAGGTGGCCCTGGTGACAGGTGGCTCGCGCGGCCTGGGCCTGCAGATCGCCGAGAGCCTGGGCGAGGCCGGCGCCAAGATCGTGCTGAGCTCGCGCAAGGCCGCCGATCTCGAGGAGGCCGTGGCCCTGCTGCAGGACCGTGGCATCGACGCCCGCTGGATCGCCGCCGACGCGGCCGACGAAGCCCAGGCGCGCGGCATCGTCACGCAGACCATGGAGCGGCTCGGTCAGATCGACATCCTGGTCAACAACGCCGGCGCCAGCTGGGGCGCGCCGGCCGAGGAGCATCCGGTCGAGGCCTGGGACAAGGTGATGAACCTGAACATCCGCAGCCTCTTCGTGATGAGCCAGGAGGCCGCGAGGCAGAGCATGATTCCGCGTCGCTATGGCCGCATCATCAATGTGGCGTCGATTGCCGGCCTGTCGGGCAACTCCTCGGTGATGAAGACCATCGCCTACAACACCAGCAAGGGCGCGGCAGTCAACTTCACCCGCGCGCTGGCCGGCGAATGGGGCCCTTACGGCATCACGGTCAACGCGATCGCGCCGGGCTTCTTCCCCAGCAAGATGACCAAGGGCCTGCTGGCCAGCATCGGCGAGGAGACCCTGGCCGCGCACGCCCCCTTGCGCCGCATCGGCGATGATGAAGACCTGAAGGGCGCCGCCCTGCTGTTCGCCTCGCGCGCCGGCAAGCACATCACCGGCCAGATCCTGGCGGTCGATGGCGGTGTCTCGGCCATTCACGGAACCTGATCGACGATGACTACGAAGCCCCCGCCGCCGCTGCAATTCCCCGTTCACATCCCCTTTGTCGAGCAGCTGGGGCTGGAGCTGCACAGCATGGGCGAGGGCGAGGCCGAGCTGCGGGTGGACCTGAAGGAGGCGCACCTGAATTCCTGGGAGGTGGCCCATGGCGGGGTCATCATGACCCTGCTGGACGTGGCGATGGCCCATGCGGCGCGCAGCATCCATCGCGATCAACCGGGCTTCGGGCCCGGCGTCGTGACCATCGAGATGAAGACCTCCTTTATGCGCCCCGGCGAGGGCGAGCTGCGCGCGATCGGCAAGCTCTTGCACCGCTCGACCACGATGGCCTTCTGCGAAGGCTCGGTGCTGGGCGAGGACGGCAAGCTCTGCGCCCATGCCACCGGCACCTTCAAATACCTGAAGGCCTTGCCGGGGCGCGGCCGCAGCCTGAAGACCCTGCAGCGCAGCTGAGCGCGCGCGCTCAGGCCAGCTCGGCGCGCAGTGTCATCGCGGCCTCGACCATGCGCCGCAGCGCGGCCTCGGTCTCGGGCCAGGCCCGGGTCTTCAGCCCGCAGTCCGGGTTGACCCAGAGCTGCCGGGCCGGGATCACCTCGGCGGCCTTGCGCATCAGCCTGAGCATCTCGGCGCTGGACGGCACGCGCGGCGAGTGGATGTCGTAGACGCCGGGGCCGATCTCGTTGGGGTACTTGAAGTCGCCAAAGCCGCGCAGCAGCTCCATGTCCGAACGGCTGGTCTCGATGGTGATCACATCGGCATCCATCGCGGCGATCTCGGGCAGGATGTCGTTGAACTCCGAATAGCACATATGGGTGTGGATCTGGGTCTCGTCGCGCACCGCGCTGGCCGAGATGCGGAAGGCGCGCGCGGCCCAGTCCAGATACTCTCGCCACTGGGCGCGGCGCAGCGGCAGGCCCTCGCGGATGGCCGGTTCGTCGATCTGGATGATGGCGATGCCGGCGGCCTCGAGATCGGCCACCTCGTCGCGGATCGCCAGCGCGATCTGCAGCGCGGTGCTCGAGCGCGGCTGGTCGTCGCGCACGAAAGACCATTGCAGGAGGGTGATCGGGCCGGTCAGCATGCCCTTCATCGGTTTGGGGGTCAGGCCTTGCGCATAGACGGTCCAGTCCACCGTCATCGCCTCGGGGCGAGCGACATCGCCATACAGCAGCGGCGGCTTGACGCAGCGCGAGCCATAGGACTGCACCCAGCCATTGGCGGTGAAGGCAAAGCCTTCGAGCTGCTCGCCGAAATACTCGACCATATCGTTGCGCTCGGCCTCGCCATGCACCAGCACATCGATGCCCAGCGCTTCCTGCTGGGCCACGGCCAGCGCGATCTCGGCGCGCATCGCCTGCCGGTAGCCGGCCGCGTCGAGCTCGCCGCGCTTGAAGGCCGCACGGGCGGCGCGGATCGCGGCGGTCTGAGGGAAGGAGCCTATCGTCGTGGTCGGGTAGGCCGGCAGCTTCAGGCGCGCCTGCTGCGCCGCCTGGCGGGCCGGGAAGGGCGAGCGGCGGCGGTC
>NZ_JAQOWX010000059.1:0-34876 GCF_028462495.1 Paucibacter sp. XJ19-41 | reverse complement strand
CCAGGCCGTGCCCGGCAGCGGGCAGTCGGGCGGCAGCGGCCGCTGGGCGATGCGCCCTTGCGCATCGATATCCAGCGCCAGCGCGCGCCGCTCGCCGCTCAGCGGCTGAACCTCATAAAGCACGCGACAGCCCGCATGCCCGCCGAGCGCGGCGCGCGACCACTGCCAGCTGTGGAAGTCCTGCTCCAGCGGTCGGCTGCCGCCGTTTGCATCGAGATAGGCATCCCCTTGCCAGCGCAGGCCACGCGGCGCCTCGAAATCCAGCTCGACCCGCGCCGCCGGGCTGATCGGCTGCCACAGATGCCGGCCGGCGGCGTCCAGCGCAAAGGCCCGGCCCGGCAGCAACTGCGGCTGCAGACGGATCCGGCCGCGCAGGCGCCGGGGCCAGGGCGCCGTCCATTCATCGACCTCGATCTGCAGCGTGCCATCGTCCTGCCAGGCCAGACGGCTGGGGCCGATCTGCAGCTGCTCGGCGCTGCGCCGCAGCTGCGGCTCGCCGCGCTCGGTCATGGCCCACAGGCGCTGGTAGCCGGCGCGGCCCGGCGGGCGGTGGTAGAGCGCGATATTCAGCGCGCAATGGGCAGCGGGCCGCACCGCCTCGCCCTGGCGCCGCCGCGCCCAGGCGTAGTAGGGCGAGAACACGCTGCCGATGAAGGCGATCAGGGTCAGCGCATAGGCGCTGCCGTCCGGCTGCGGGTCGCTCAGCGCGTCGAGATACCACCAGGCGTAAGCAGGGCCCCGTCCGTCGCGCGCACCCAGCGGCGTGTCGAATGCAGGGCCGCGCAGATCTGCTCGGCGGCCCGCTGACCCGACAGCGCCGCCATCGGCACGCCCGGCCCCGGATGCACCGAGCCCCCCGCCAGGAACAGGCCCGGCACCCTCGTGCGGCCATCCGGGCGCGCGAAGAAGCTGGCCCGCCAGCCCTGGCTGGCCGGGCCGTAGAGCGCGCCCCCGGTCGCCGGGAACCGCTGTGCAAAGTCCTGCGGCCGGGTGCACAGCGGCGCATGCGGGCTCGGCCTCAGTCGCAGGCCCGCACGGCCCAGTTGATCCCACATCCCTTGCTGGCATCGCGCAATCTCCGGTTCGGTCAGCGCGCGGGCGCTGGCGGGGGCCATGGCTGGGGCCATAGCGGGGGCATTCACGAGACACATCAGTCGCTCGGCCCGCTGCGGCGGGCGGCCGCTGGCATCGCCGGCGCGGTCCTGCGCACAGACATAGACGGTCGGCGTCCCGGGCAAGTGGCCCTGGGCGATCGCGTCGAACTCGGCGCGGTAGTGCTCGGCCGGGCCGAAAAGCACATTGTGGTGAGACAGCTCGAAACCGCCGGCCTCGACCTCAGCCAGCAGGTGCCAGGTCAGCGCCGACAGCGAGCGCGGCGGCGGTATCGCCGGCAGGCTCAGCGCCTGCTGCACCGGCCGGCCCAGCAGACCGCTGGCCAGCGCCTGGGCGTCACCGTTGAACAGCACCGCGTCGGCGCTTAGGCGCTCGCCGTCCTGCAGCTCGACGCCGCCGACCCCGCCGTCCGCACGCATCAGCAACTGCCGCACCTCGCAGCCATAACGGTAGCTCACGCCCTGCTGCCGGCCGGCTGCGGCCAGGGCCTGGGCCAGCCGATACATGCCGCCCTCAATCTGCCAGACCGCCTCGCGCTCGACATGGGCCACCAGCATCAGCGTGGCCGGCGCCTCGAAGGGCGAGGAGCCGCAGTAGGTGGCGTAGCGGCCGAAGAGCTGGCGCAGGCGCGGGTCATGGAAGTAGCGGCCCAGCGCCGTCCACAAGCTGGTGAAGGGCGAGATGCGCAGCAACTGCCGCAGGCCGGAAGGCCCTTGCTGGCGCAGCACGCGCCAGGCCAGGGAGCCGGGCGTGGGCCGGCTGCTCTGCATGAAGGGCCGATCCAGGGTCTGGTAGACGGCGCCGGCGCGCTCGCAGAAGGCGCGGTAGCGCTGCGCCTCGGCCGCGCCGCTGAACTCGGCAATGGCCGCGACGCTGGTCTCCAGATCGGCCGACAGGTCCAGGCGCTGATCGGGCCCCCAGGCATGGCGGGCCAGCACGCTGCAGCGGCGCAGGCTCAGGTGCTGATCCAGGCTCAGGCCCAGATGCTCGAACAGCGCGTCGAAGACCCAGCGCATCGTCAGCACCGTGGGGCCGCCGTCCAGGCTTTGGGGCCCCAGCTCGATCTGGCGCATCTTGCCGCCGGGCGCGGCCGCCCGCTCCAGCATCTGCACCTCGATGCCGCTGCGCGCCATCAGGGCTGCGGCCGTCAGCCCGCCGATGCCGGCGCCCACCACCAGCACCCGGGGTGGACGAAGCGGCGCACAGGGCAGGGCGTTGACGCGCATTGACGCAATCTCCATGTGTGTCTATTCTGATTGACACATATTAATGTAATTCGCTGGCGACATACGGTCGTTCTGCGGGTTCCGTCAGCAAAGGCCACGCCCATGCACATGCCCTATCCAGACCGAATCGAGCGCGCGCTGCGCGCCAGCCTGAGCGTCAGTCTGCAAAGCGGCCATCCGCCGAAGCTGGCCGCCGCGATGCAGCATGCGGTGTTTCCCGGCGGCGCGCGCATCCGGCCGACGCTGTGCCTGGCGGTGGCCCAGGCCTGCGGCGAGGACGATCCCGGCCTCAGCGAGGGCGCGGCGGCGGCCATCGAGCTGCTGCACTGCGCCTCGCTGGTGCATGACGACCTGCCTTGCTTCGATGCGGCCGACACGCGGCGCGGCCGGCCCTCGGTGCAGCGCGCCTTCGGCGAGCGGCTGGCCGTGCTGGCCGGCGACGCGCTGATCATCGCGGCCTTCGAGGTGCTCGGTGCCCGGGCGCGTCGCCATCTCTCGCGCCTGCCGGCGCTGCTGCGCACGGTCTGCCACGGTGTCGGCATGCCCATGGGTATCGTCGCCGGCCAGGCCTGGGAGTGCGAGCCGCAGCTCTCGCTGCGCGACTACCAGCAGGCCAAGACCGGCGCCTTGTTCGCCGCCGCCACCATGGCCGGCGCGCAGGCGGCCGGTGCCGACGGCACGCCCTGGCGCGCTTTAGGCGAGCAGCTGGGCCAGGCCTACCAGGTGGCCGACGACATCCGCGACGTGGCCCTGGACCCCAGCGCCACCGGCAAGCCCGGTGGGCAAGACCTGGCCCTGGGACGACCCAGCATGGCGCGCGAGCTGGGGCTGGAGGGCGCGCTGGCCGAGTTTCACCGCCTGATCCAGGCGACCCTGCTGACCGTGCCGGTCTGCCCGGGGGCGGCACAGTTTCGCCAGCTGATCCGGCACGAGGCCGAGCGCCTGGTGCCGCCGCATTTGCTGGAGCGGGTAGCCGAGTCGCAAGTCCAGGCGGCCTGAGCGATGAGCACAGCCCAGGCTCATTGGAGCGATGCGCCGCTGGCCTGGCGCGACCGGCTGCTGAGCAGCGCCGGCTTTCGGCGCTGGGCCGAGGCCTTTGTGCCGACGCGCTGGATCGCGCGCCGGCGTGCCGCGGCGCTGTTTGACCTGCTGGCCGGCTTTGTCTACTCGCAGGTGCTGCTGGCCTGCGTGCAGCTGCGCCTGTTTGATCTGCTGGCCGCGCAGGGGCCGCTGACGCTGGCCGCGCTGGCGCAGCGCCTGAGCCTGCCGCTGGCCGGCACCGAGCGGCTGGTGCTGGCGGCCGTGTCGCTGCGGCTGCTGGACGCGCGTTCTGAGAGCCGCTATGGCCTGGGCGCCTTGGGCGCCGCCATGGTGGGCAACACCGCTGTGGCGGCCATGGTCGAGCACCATGGCGCGCTGTACCGCGACCTGGCGGACCCGGTGGCGCTGCTGCGCGGCGAGCCGGCCTCGGCGCAGCTGGCCGGCTTCTGGCCTTACGCGGGATCGGCGGCGCCTGGCGGTCTGCCCGCACCGCAGTTGGCCGCCTATTCGGCGCTGATGGCGGCCTCGCAGCCGCTGGTGGCCGAGCAGGTCTTGCAGGCCTACCCGCTGCGGCGCCATCGCCGCCTGCTCGATGTCGGCGGTGGCGACGGCGCGTTTGCCTGCGCCGCGGCCGCGCACGCACCGGGCCTGCAGTTGCAGGTCTTCGATCTGCCCGGTGTGGTCGTGCGGGCACGCGAACGCTTCGAGCGTGCCGGCCTGGCGGCGCGCTGCAGCGCCGTGGGCGGCGACTTCTTCAGTGACGCCTTGCCGCCGGGCGCGGACCTGATCACGCTGCTGCGCGTCGTGCATGACCATGATGACGCCCAGGTGCTGATGCTGCTGCGCGCGGTGCGCCAGGCCCTGGCTGCCGGCGGGCGGCTGCTGCTGGCCGAGCCGCTGGCCGAGACGCCGGGGGCCGAGGCCATGGGCCATGCCTATTTCGGTTTCTATCTGATGGCCATGGGCCAGGGCCGGCCGCGCAGCGAGGCGCGGCTGCGTGAACTGGCGATGCAGGCCGGCTTCGGCCGGGTCCGGCGGCTGCGCACCCGCATGCCTTTGCAGACCGGCCTGTTGCTGCTTGATCGGGGCTGACAGTTCTGAGTGTAAATATTAGTTGACGTTTTGCTGTGTCTGCTTAAGATGACTCATGGGATCGAGAGATTCCGTCCTCAGGAGATCCGCTGATGAACACCCTGGCCGTGGTGATTGACCGCCCCGAGCATCTGAGCCTCGCTCAGCTGCGGCTGCCGGCGATGGAAGACGGCGATGTGGTGGTCGAGGTGGAATGGAGCGGCATCAGCACCGGCACCGAGCGCCTGATCTGGACCGGCACCATGCCGATGTTCCCCGGCATGGGATACCCGCTGGTGCCGGGTTATGAGGCGGTCGGCCGTGTCATCGCGGTCAGCCCGCAGAGCACGCAGTGGATAGGCCAGCGGGTCTTCGTGCCCGGCGCGCGCTGCTTCGGCGAGGTCAAGGGCTTGTTCGGCGGCTCGGCCTCGCGCCTGGTCGTGCCCGGTGCCAAGGTCGTGCCGGTCGAGGAAAAGCTCGGCGAGCAGGCGGTGCTGCTGGCGCTGGCCGCGACCGCTTATCACAGCGTGGCCGGCGGCGGCCAGGATGTGCCGTTTGCGCCGCCCGACCTGATCGTCGGTCATGGCGTGCTGGGGCGCTTGCTGGCGCGCATGAATGTGGCGGCCGGCATCACCGACTTCACCGTCTGGGAGACCAACCCGGTGCGCGCCGACAGCGCCGTGGGCTACACGGTCACCCACCCCGACGAGGACAAGCGCCGCGACTACAAGGCCATCTACGACGTCAGCGGCGACTCGGGCCTGCTGGACAGCCTGATTGCCCGGCTCGCGCCCGGCGGCGAGGTGGTGCTGGCGGGCTTTTATTCGAAGCCGCTGTCGCTGAACTTTGCGCCGGCCTTCATGCGCGAGGCGCGCATCCGCGTCGCCGCCGAATGGACGCGGCCCGACATGCTGGCGGTCAACGCCTTGCTGCACGCCGGCCGGCTGTCGCTGGACGGTTTGCTGACCCACTGCGAGCCGGCCGAGCAGGCCGGCAGCGCCTACAGCCAAGCCTTCAACGATGCCGGCTGCCTGAAGATGGTTCTGGACTGGAGACACCACGCATGAGCAACACGAGCATCCCGGCGCTTGCGCCGATGGTCTTCCAACGCGGGGCCAGTCAGTCCGACGCACTGCGCGCCGAGGCCGCCATCGAGCCCGATGCCGTGGCCACCGGCCCGGTCACCAAGACCACGCAGATCATCGCGATCTACGGCAAGGGCGGCATCGGCAAGAGTTTCACGCTGGCCAATCTCAGCTACATGATGGCCCAGCAGGGCAAGAAGGTGCTCTTGATCGGCTGCGACCCGAAGAGCGACACCACCAGCCTGCTGTTCGGCGGCAAGGCCTGCCCCACCATCATCGAGACGAGCTCGAAGAAGAAGCTGGCCGGCGAGGCGGTGGCCATCGGCGATGTCTGCTTCAAGCGCGACGGCGTCTATGCGATGGAGCTCGGCGGCCCGGAGGTCGGCCGCGGCTGCGGCGGGCGCGGCATCATCCACGGCTTCGAGACGCTGGAAAAACTCGGTTTCCACGACTGGGGTTTCGACTACGTGCTCCTGGACTTCCTTGGCGACGTGGTCTGCGGCGGCTTCGGCCTGCCGATCGCGCGCGATATGTGCCAGAAGGTCATCGTCGTTGCGTCCAACGACTTGCAGAGCCTGTACGTGGCCAACAACGTCTGCAGCGCGGTGGAGTACTTCCGCAAGCTGGGCGGCAATGTCGGCGTGGCCGGCATGGTGATCAACAAGGACGATGGCACCGGCGAGGCCGCCGCCTTCGCGCAAGCCGTGGGCATCCCGGTGCTGGCAGCCATCCCCGCGCACGAGGACATCCGCCGCAAGAGCGCCAGCTACGAAATCATCGGCCGGCCCGGCACCCAGTGGGCCTCGCTGTTCGAAACCCTGGCCACCAATGTCGGCGAGGCGCCGCCGGTGCGGCCCAAGCCGCAGACCCAGGACCAGCTGCTGGGCCTGTTCTCGGCCGAGGTCACCGGACGCGATTTCAAGATGGAACCGGCGACGCTGTTCGACATGGTCGGCAAGACCGAGTTGATCAAGCCGACGCTTGAAGTGATCTACGACGCGGCCTGATCATGTCTAACTGCCACGCCGCTCCCGAACTCGCCCTGGCCGCAGGGAAGGCCAACAGCGCCGCCACGCGCGAGACCCTGGAGCGCTATGCCGCCGACTACCCCAAGGGCCCGCACGACCAGCCGCAGAGCATGTGTCCGGCCTTCGGCGCGCTGCGCGTGGGCCTGCGCATGCGGCGCACCGCCACCATCCTCAGCGGCTCGGCCTGTTGCGTCTACGGCCTGACCTTCACCTCCCACTTTTACGGCGCCAAGCGCAGCGTCGGCTATGTGCCCTTCAACAGCGAGAGCCTGGTGACCGGCAAGCTGTTCGAGGACATCCGCGACGCGGTCCATGCCCAGGCCGACCCGGCCAAGCTCGACGCGCTGGTCGTGATCAATCTCTGCGTGCCCACCGCCAGCGGCGTGCCGCTGCAGCTGCTGCCCAAGCAGATCCAGGGCGTGCGCATCATCGGGGTCGATGTGCCGGGCTTCGGCGTGCCCACCCATGCCGAGGCCAAGGATGTGCTGGCCGGAGCGATGCTGAAGTACGCGCGTGGCGAGGCCGAGGCCGGGCCGGTCGCCGCACCGACCGGCTGGCGCGAGAAAAAGCTGCAGACCGGCCGGCCCACGGTGAGCCTGCTCGGCGAGATGTTCCCGGCCGACCCGGTGGTGCTGGGCATGCTGCTGGAGCCCATGGGCCTGGCGGCCGGCCCTGTCGTGCCGACGCGCGAGTGGCGCGAGCTCTATGCGGCGCTGGACTGCACGGTGGCTGCGGCCATCCATCCCTTCTACACCGCTTGCGTGCGCGAGTTCGAGGCCGCCGGCCGGCCGGTGATCGGCTCGGCGCCGGTCGGCCATGACGGCACCGAAGCCTGGCTGCAGGCCATCGGCATTGCAGCCAACGTGTCGCAGGCGCTGATCGACGCGGCCAAGCAGAAGTTTCTTCCGGCAATACGGGGCGCGCTGGCGCGCTCGCCGATCAAGGGTCGGGTCACGGTCAGCGGCTACGAAGGCTCGGAACTGCTGGTGGCCCGACTGCTGATCGAGAGTGGCGCCGAGGTGCCTTATGTGGGCACCGCCTGCCCGCGCACCCGCTGGAGCGACCCCGACCGCGAATGGCTGACCTCGCGCGGCGTGCATGTGCAGTACCGCGCCTCGCTGGAACAGGACCTGGCGGCGCTGGCCGAGTGCAAGCCCGATCTGGCCATTGGCACGACGCCGGTGGTGCAGAAGGCCAAGCAGCTGGCACTGCCGGCGCTGTACTTCACCAACCTGATCTCGGCCCGCCCGCTGATGGGCCCGGCCGGCGCCGGCTCGCTGGCCCAGGTGGTCAATGCGGCGATGAACAACAAGCACCGCTTCGACCAGATGCGCGAATTCTTTGGCGAGGTGGGCTCAGGCCATGCGGCCGGAATCTGGGAAGAAGTGCCACGCGACCGTCCCGAGTTCAAGGCCGACACGCGTCGCCAGGTCATCAAGCTGATCAAGCGCCGCAAGGCGGANGAAGTGCCACGCGACCGTCCCGAGTTCAAGGCCGACACGCGTCGCCAGGTCATCAAGCTGATCAAGCGCCGCAAGGCGGAGGAGATGATTTGATGTGCGATCACCTGAACCCTCGCAGCGCTCGCCTGGTCTGCCTGGCGCGAGTCCTTCCTCGGCCGCGCCGCCGGATCGCCCATCGCGGCCCGCTGCGCTCGATCGCGGCGCGCTACTGCGGCTTTCGCCGCTGCGTTGAATGGGGCAGCGCCACATGCTAGTGCTGGACCACGACCGGGCCGGCGGCTACTGGGGGGCCGTCTATGTCTTCACCGCGATCAAGGGCCTGCAGGTCGTGATCGACGGGCCGGTCGGTTGCGAGAACCTGCCGGTGACCTCGGTGCTGCACTACACCGACGCCTTGCCGCCGCATGAGCTGCCCATTGTCGTGACCGGCCTGGCCGAGGAGCAGCTGGGCCGCGAAGGCACCGAGGGCTCGATGAAACGCGCCCATGCGACCTTGGACCCGGACCTGCCCAGCGTGGTGGTGACCGGCTCGATCGCCGAGATGATTGGCGGCGGCGTCACGCCCGAGGGCACGACGATTGCGCGCTTTCTGCCGCGCACCATCGACGAGGACCAGTGGCAGTGCGCGAACCGCGCGATGTTCTGGCTCTGGACCGAACATGGGGTCAAAAAGGTGCCGGCGCGCACGCCCTTCGATCAGCGACCCGCTGGCGAGAAACCGCGCGTCAACCTGATCGGCCCCTGCTACGGCCAGTTCAACAGCGCCAGCGATCTGCACGAGATCCGCCGCCTGGTCGAGGGCATAGGCGCCGAGGTCAATATGGTCTTCCCGCTGGGCAGCCATCTGGCCGATGTCGCGAACCTGGTGCATGCCGACGTCAACGTCTGCATGTACCGCGAATTCGGCCGCATGCTTTGCGAGGCGCTGGAGCGGCCCTGGCTGCAGGCCCCGATCGGCCTGCACAGCACCACCGCCTTTCTGCGCGAGCTGGGCCGCCTGCTGCATCTGGACCCCGAGCCCTTCATCGAGCGCGAGAAGCACACGACGATCAAGCCGATCTGGGACCTGTGGCGCTCGGTCACGCAGGACTTCTTCGCCACCGCCAGCTTTGCGGTGGTGGCCAGCGAGACCTATGCGCGCGGGCTGCGGCATTTCTTCGAGGACGAGCTGGGCCTGCCCTGCAATTTCGCGGTGGCGCGCAAGCCCGGCGAGAAGACCGACAACGACGCGATCCGCGCGCTGGTGCATCAGAAGCCGCCGCTGGTGATGTATGGCAGCTTCAACGAGCGCATGTATATGGCCGAGGCCGGTACTGGACCGGGAAAAGGGCCGATGAAGCCCGCCTTCATTCCCGCCTCCTTCCCCGGCGCCATCATCCGCCGCGCCACCGGCACGCCCTTCATGGGCTATGCCGGCGCGACCTATCTGGTGCAGGAGTTCTGCAACGCGCTGTTCGATGCGCTCTTCCACATCCTGCCGCTGGGCACCGAGCTCGACCAGGCCGAGGCCACGCCGGCCCGGGCCCTGCCCGAGATGGGCTGGACGCAGCAAGCCAAGGAGTTGCTCGACGAGCTGCTGGAGGCGCAGCCGGTGCTGCTGCGCATCTCGGCGGCCAAGCGCCTGCGCGACCGCGCCGAGGCAGCGGCGCGTGCGCGGGGGGCGGCAGCAGTTGCCGTTGACGACATCGAAGGGCACACCCGACAACTGGCCGCCGCAGCCATCGGAGCGCTCACGTGAACACCAGTCTTGCCGGGGGCTTCTCTGCCCTGGAAGTCCCTGCCGCGCGGGAGCTGCGCGGTACTGGCCGCAAGGCTTTTTTGAGGAGCTATCGCTATGGCTGACAACAGAACAGGCTCGTTATCCGGGCTGACTGAGAACGAGGCCCGGGAATTCCACGGCATTTTCATGTCCAGCTTCATCGGCTTTACGGCGGTTGCCGTGGTCGCCCATGTGCTGGTGTGGATGTGGCGTCCCTGGCTCTGAATCGCTGAAGGAGGCCCGTCATGGCTGAGATCACCACCGTCCCCGTCAACCATGCGGCTTTGCAGGACTCCAAGGCTTACGAGGCGCTGTTCTTCGTGAGTTTTGTGTTCGTGCTGATGATCGCCGTCGCCGCCCAGCTGCTGTTGCTGAAGTGGCGTCGCTGGTTCCCGGGCGCGGAGAGCGAGAAATCGCTGATCAAGGGTGTGAGGGCGGGTGTCTACACCTTCATGTCGCACCTTAACTAGGAGAGATAAGCATGTGGAGAATTTGGTTGCTGTTCGACCCGCGCCGAGCGCTGGTCGCCTTGTTCGCTTTCTTGTTCGTACTGGCGCTGGTGATTCACTTCGTGCTCTTGAGTACCAACAAGTTCAACTGGCTCGATGGACCCAGGACGCAGGCGGTGAGCCAGAACTCATCGATGCCCGCACCGGCGCCGAAGTAGTCGCCGGCCTCGACCCATCGAAGCCACGGCGCGGGTTGAGGCCCGCGCCGTGGCCGGACCGCACAGGGCCCCGCCAGGCGCGGGCGCCCTCTACCTGAGGTGGCAAGCATGGCTATGCTGAACTTCGAGAGAAAGTACCGCGTACGCGGCGGCACCCTGCTGGGAGGCGATCTGTTCGACTTCTGGGTAGGTCCGTTCTATGTCGGCTTCTTCGGTGTGACCACGGCGTTCTTCTCGCTGGTCGGCATCCTGCTGATTGTCTGGGGCGCCTCGCAGGGCGGCACCTGGAACCTCTGGCAGATCAATATCGCGCCGCCCGACCTGAAATACGGTCTCGGCATGGCGCCGCTGATGGAGGGCGGGCTGTGGCAGCTGATCACCGTCTGCGCCATCGGTTCCTTCGTCTCCTGGGCGCTGCGCGAGGTCGAGATCTGCCGCAAGCTGGGCATCGGCTACCACGTGCCCTTCGCCTTCTCGGTGGCCATCCTGGCCTATGTCACGCTGGTGGTGATACGGCCCGCGCTGATGGGGGCCTGGGGCCATGGCTTCCCCTACGGCATCATGAGCCATCTGGACTGGGTGTCCAACACCGGCTACCAGTACCTGCACTTCCACTACAACCCGGCGCATATGCTGGCGGTGAGCTTCTTCTTCGCCACCACCTTCGCGCTGAGCCTGCACGGCGCGCTGATCCTGTCGGCCACCAACCCGGCCAAGGGCGAGGTGGTCAAGACCGCCGAGCACGAGAACACCTTCTTCCGCGATGCCATCGGCTACTCGATCGGCACCCTGGGCATCCACCGCCTGGGCCTGTTCCTGGCCCTGTCGGCCGGCTTCTGGAGCGCGGTCTGCATCGTCATCAGCGGCCCCTTCTGGACCCGTGGCTGGCCCGAGTGGTGGAGCTGGTGGCTGAACCTGCCGGTCTGGCGCTGAGCACAAGTCCAACAAGCCGAGGAGACTCATCATGGCTGCGGAATATCAGAATCTTTTCACCAGCGTCCAGGTCGCGGCGCCGTCCTATCCCGGCGTGCCGCTGGGGCGCGACGAGTACCAGCGCGAGGGCAGGGGGGCGCACTGGCACTGGCTGGGGCGCCTCGGTGATGCGCAGATCGGGCCGATCTACCTCGGCTGGCTGGGCATTGCCTCGCTGATCTGCGGCTTCATTGCCATCGAGATCATCGGCCTGAATATGTGGGCCTCGGTCGGCTGGGATCCGGTGCAGTTCGCCCGCCAGCTGTTCTGGCTGGCGCTGGAGCCGCCGCCGCCGGCCTACGGCCTATCGCTGCCACCGCTGAACCAGGGCGGCTGGTGGCTGCTGGCCGGCTTCTTCCTGACCATGGCCATCCTGCTGTGGTGGGCCCGCATGTACCGGCGTGCCCGCAAGCTCGGCATGGGCACCCATGTGGCCTGGGCCTTCGCCGCGGCCATCTGGCTCTACCTGGTGCTGGGTTTCATCCGACCCATCCTGATGGGCAGCTGGGGCGAGGCCGTGCCCTTCGGCATCTTCCCGCACCTGGACTGGACGGCAGCGTTCTCGCTGCGCTATGGCAATCTGTTCTACAACCCCTTCCACATGCTCAGCATCGCCTTTCTGTACGGCAGCACGCTGCTGTTCGCGATGCATGGCGCCACCATCCTGGCGGTCAGCCGCTTCGGCGGCGAGCGCGAGATCGAGCAGATCACCGACCGCGGCACGGCCAGCGAACGGGCCGCGCTGTTCTGGCGCTGGACCATGGGCTTCAACGCGACGATGGAATCCATCCACCGCTGGGCCTGGTGGTTTGCCGTGCTGTGCCCGCTGACCGGCGGCATCGGCATCCTCTTGACCGGCACCGTGGTGGACAACTGGTATCTGTGGGCCGTCAAGCATGGCGTCGCGCCGCTGTACCCGGCGGTGTTCCAGCCCATCGTCGATCCGGCCGTGCTGGGAGCCAAGCCATGAGCCGCCAGCATCTGAACCACTGGTGCGCCGCCTGCTGGACCCTGCTGCGCAATGGTTTCGGCGGAGCGTCGCTGAGCCTGGCCATCCAGGCGCAATTGCCGGCGCAAATGCCGGTGGCGGTGCAGCCCGGCGCCTTGTTGACTGGAGAGCAGCCATGATGAATCGACAATCCTTGCGCCTCATCGGGCTGGGCCTGCTGTGTACGCTGCTCGCGGCTTGCGAGCGGCCGCCGGTCGACACGGTGCAGCGCGGCTACCGCGGCACCGGCATGGAGCAGGTCTACAACCCGCGCCTGATGGCCGAGCAGGCCGCCCTGCACGAGGCACCGGCGCCGTTGGAGCCGGCCTCGCCCGACGGCCCCAAGGCCGGGCAGGTCTACCAGAACGTCAAGGTGCTGGGCGACCAGAGCGTGGCCGAGTTCAGCCGCACCATGGTGGCGATGACCAACTGGGTGTCGCCCAAGCAGGGCTGCGTGCATTGCCACAATGTGCAGAACTTCGCCGACGACTCGCTCTACACCAAGGTGGTCGCGCGCCGCATGCTGCAGATGACGCAGAAGATCAACAGCGACTGGCAAAGCCATGTCGCCAAGACCGGCGTCACCTGCTTCACCTGCCACCGCGGCGAACCGGTGCCCAAGGAGGTCTGGTTCCAGCCGCTGGCGCCCAAGGGCGAGAACAACTTCGCCGGCAATCTGGCGGGCCAGAACGCGCCGGCGGCCAGTGTCGGTCTGGCGTCCCTGCCCAACGATCCCTTCAGCGCCTTCCTGCTCGGCGACGCGCCGATACGTGTGGCCGGCACGCAGGCCCTGCCGGACGGCAACCGGCAATCGATCAAGCAGACGGAGTGGACCTACAGCCTGATGATGCACATGTCCAAGTCGCTGAACGTCAACTGCACCCAGTGCCACAACACCCGCGCCTTCGGCGAGTGGGACAACAGCTCGCCGCCGCGCCTGAGCGCCTGGCATGGCATACGCATGGCGCGCGAGTTGAATCTGGAGCATATGCTGCCGCTGACCGACACATTCCCGGTCGCGCGCCTGGGCCCCGGTGGTGATGTCGCCAAGGTCAACTGCGCCACCTGCCACCAGGGCGCGCACAAGCCGTTGTATGGCGCCGAGATGGCCAAGCATCACCCCGAATTGCAGGTCAAGACCGGCCCGACGCCGGCGGCCGGCACGGCGCTCAGCACCGACGACCTGAAGGTGCTGGAAGTCCTGCCGGCGACACCGGCCACCATGGCGGCCAAGCCGGCAACTCCGGGCTGAACAGTAGAAAACGCGGGTTTCCGGCAGGGGCCGGGCAGGCCTACGATCCAGCTGTCTGTGATAAGTTCAAGCAGTATCTCCGGGCGCCGCGCCAGCGCTGCGCCCGGGCTTCATCACTCGATCGAGGCCGCCTCAGGTGTCCACAGCTTCCGAAGACCCCTCCGATCTCAGCGCGCTGTCGCCCCTGGCCAGCGAACTGGCCAACACCATTGCGCGGGTGGCCAGCGATATCGCCCTGGTCATCGACAAGGACGGCGTGATCTCGGCCGTGGCCGAGGGCCAGGCCGTGCAGGCGCAGGGCTGTGGCGACTGGGTCGGCCAGCGCTGGGTCGACACGGTCACGGCCAGTACGCGCGGCAAGATCCAGTCCCTGCTCGATGAGGTCACGACCGAGGGCGTGGTCTCGCGCCGCCGCGAGGTCAGCCATCCTGCCCAGGGCGGGCAGGAGCTGCCCCTGACCTGGGCGGCGATACGGCTGGGCGCCGATGGCCCGGTGCTGGCGGTGGGCCGCGATCTGCGCGCGGTCGCCGCGATCCAGCAGCGCTTTGTCGAAGCGCAGCAGGAGCTGGAACACCATTTCTGGAGCCGCCGCCAGGCCGAAAGCCGCTATCAGCTGCTGTTCCAGGTCGCCAATGACGCGGTGCTGGTGCTGGACGCGCTGAGCCTGAAGGTGCTGGAGGCCAATGCGGCCAGCGCCGCGCTGCTCGGCCATGATGCTGGCTCGATCCAAGGCCGGCCGCTGAGCGAGAGCCTGCCGCCCTCGGCGCGGGCGGCGGTGCTGGAGCTGCTGGCCACGGCGCGCAGCAGCGGCCGCGCCGGCGAGATCCGCGTGCGCGGCCCGGCCGGCGCGCTGGACGTCTCGGCCACCCCCTTCCGGGCCGATGAGGCCCAGCTGATTCTGGTGCGGGCGCGTCGCGAGGATGCGGCCAGCGCCGACAGCCTGGCGCTGGCGCGCATGGCGGAGTTTGTCGAGACCACGCCCGATGCGGTGGTCATCACCGACTCTGCGGGCGCCGTGCTGATGGCCAACCCGGCCTTTCTGCGCCTGGCCCATCAGGCCAACGAGCTGGCGCTGCGCGGCCGGGCTCTGTCCGAGCTGCTGCTCGACGCCGACGGCGGCTGGGCGCAGGTCATCGAGCGGGTGCGCAGCACCGGCATCGTCGCCAGCGCGTCGCTGGAGGTGGGCTCGCCCAGCGGCGATCCGCAGACCGTGCAGGTCACGGCGGCGCTGATGACCGAGGGTGAGCAGGCCTGCCTGGGTTTCATCCTGCGGCCCGGTCGGCCAGCGGTTTCTTTGCAAGCGACCGGCGACGATGTGTTGGCCGGCTTGCTCGACCAGGTCGGTCAGGTGCCGCTGGCGGACTTGCTGGTGGAGGTGGCGCATCGGGCCGAGCGGCAGCTGATCGCTAGCGCCTTGCTGCGCAGCGGCGGCCGGCGCGACGCGGCGGCCGAGGCCCTGGGCATGACGAGCGAGGCGCTGGGCCTGCGCATGCAGCGGCATGGGCTGTCGGGGCTGGGCTATCTGCCGGGCAACGGCGGATCCACGCACCTGATCAACTGAAGCAAGACTGAACGACGCAGCACGCATCGATGCAAGCCTCGAAGCAAGTGGCACCCGCCTTCGGCCAGGCCGACCTCAGCAACTGCGAACGCGAGCTGATCCATCTGGCCGGCTCGGTGCAGCCGCATGGCGCGCTGCTGGTCTTGCGCGAGAGCGCCGATCTGCAGGTGCAGCAGTGCAGCGGCAATGTCGCGCGCCTGCTGGGCCTGCCGGCCGAGGCCCTGCTGCAGCGGCCGCTGGCGCTGCTGGGCGGCGATGTGGCCGAGCGGGTGGCGGCGCTGCTGCAGCCGCAACAGCATCCAGGCGGCCACGCCGATCTGCACGAGGCCGTGGTGCTGCAGTGCTGCATCGGGCCGGCGGGTCGCCGTTTCGACGGCGCGCTGCACCGGCTGGCCGAGGGCGGGCTGGTGCTGGAGCTGGAGCCAGCGACGACCTCGGCCTCAGCCGAAACCGGTGGCCTGGAACTGCAAGACCTGGCCCCCGAGCTGATGGCCACCACGCTGTCCGAGGCCTTGCAGCGCTTCGGGGCCGCGCCCTCGGTAGGCGTGCTGACCGATGCGGTGGTCGAGGTGCTGCGCCATCTGACCGGCTATGACCGCGTGGTGGTTTACAAATTCGACCCCGACGGCCATGGCAAGGTGATCGCCGAGGCGCGGCACCCGCGGCTGGAGTCGCTGCTGGGCCACCACTACCCGGCCAGCGACATTCCGCAGCGCGCCCGGGCGCTGTATCTGCTCAATCGGGTGCGCATGCTGGTCGACGTGAACGCGCAGCAGGCCCCGCTGCTGCCGGCGCTGCGGCCCGAGACCGGCGCGCCGCTGGACATGTCGCTGTGCCAGCTGCGCAGCATGTCGCCCATCCATCTGCAGTACCTGCGCAATATGGGCGTGACGGCCACGCTGACCGCCTCGCTGGTGCGCGAGGGTCAGCTCTGGGGCCTGATCGCCTGCCACCATTACTCGCCGCGCCACCTGCGCTGCACGCTGCGCTCGGCCGCCGATCTGCTGGCCGAGGTGGCCTCCACCCGCATCTCGGCCATCGAGAACTATGCCCATGCCCAGGTGGCGCTGATGGTGCGCCGGCTGGAGCAGCGCCTGGTCGAGGCCACCTCGACCGAGGGCGACTGGCGCTATGCCTTGTTCCGCAACCCGCGCACCCTGCTGCAGCCGCTGGACGCCACCGGCGCTGCGCTGTTCTGCGAGGGCGAGGTGCTGGTCTCGGGCGAGACGCCGTCCACGCCCGAGCTGCGCGCGCTGTTGGCCTGGGTGCAGGATCAGCAGCAGCCGGTGCCTGTTGATGAGCCCTTTGCCTGCGCCTCGGTCGGCCAGGCGAACCCGGCGCTGGCCAGCCTCACGCCGACGGCCAGCGGCGTGCTGGCCGTGCGCCTGTCCACCAACAGCCCCGACTGGCTGATGTGGTTCCGCAAGGAGCAGCTGCAAAGCGTCACCTGGGCCGGCGATCCGTCCAAGCCCATGGTGGCCAACAACCCGCTGGAGCTGTCGCCGCGCCGCTCCTTCGCGGCCTGGTCCGAGATCGTGCGCGGCACGGCCGTGCCCTGGTCGAGCACCGAGCTCGCGCTGGCGCGCGGCATCGGCGTGGCCCTGGTGGACATCATCGTGCAGGTGCAGGCGGTGCGATTGCTGATCGCCGAGCATCAGCTGGTGCAGATCCGCGGCGCGGTGGCCGGCTCGCGCGAGCCGGTGCTGGTGGCCAATGCCGAGGGCCGCGTGGTGTTCGCCAACGAGGCCCTGGTGGGCCTGCGCGGCGCGCCGGTCGAGAAGGGCAGCGAGATCGCCGGCCTGTTCGCCGCCGCGCCGGCCGTGCAGCAGGCCCTGGCCGAGATGCGCCGCTCCCAGCACGGCTGGCGCCGCGAACTCGATTTGCTTGGCGCCGGCGACACGCGGGTGCCGATGGCCGTCCATGCCGAGCCGGTCAGCGGCCGCGACGGCCAGGCGCTGGGTTATGTCTTGACCCTGCTCGACCTGCGCGAAGCCCGCCGCGCCGACACCGCCCGGCTCAATCTGGAGAGCACCCTGCGCCTGGCCGCGCAGCACACCCGCAGTGAAGCCAGCGAGCCCGACGGCGTGATCGCCGCCATCCTCACCAACGCCAGCCTCGCCGCGATGGACATCGCCGACGCCCGCGGTGGCCCGCCGGTCGCGCCGCTGCTGCAGGAGCTGGAAAACTCGACGCGCAGGGCAGCGGGGCTGTATGCGCAGATCAGGAGTTTTTCGGGGTAGGGGGCGCGGGACAGCGGACGGCCGGTGTCCATCAGCGACCGGCTGTCGGATTCAGACGGCGGTGACGTTGAACCGATCGCAGAGTTCATCCAGCTGTCGCGTCTTCAGCTTCTCGGCGCGCAGCTTGCGCAGCCCACTGCGCTCGAAGATGGCGTAGGCAAAGCCCTTGTTCATCTGCCGCGACACATACCGAATCCCATCCCACCTGGGGCTAGCGCCGTGGATGGCCCGCGCCCATGCCTGGCTCGACGTGTAGTCGCCAGACGCACTGATGTCATTGTTCAGACCCAGGGCCTTGAGTGCCGCGCCGCTCAGGTCGGCCAACACCAAGGTCTTGCGCCCCTCGCAAGCAAAGCTCACGACCGATCTCTCGCTCAGCTCTGCGGCCGGCACCTCGTAGCAGCCGCCGGCGAAGCGCCCGCACTCATGGATGACGCTCTCCGCGAAGGCGACCTCGAGGGTGCTGGCGGTGTAGCAGGTGCCGAACGCGTCGGCAGCGCCTACATCCGGATCATCAAAACGGTAGACCCCGGCCGACCAGTACGGCTCGGTGGCCGGGTACCGGCTCAAGCGCAGCAGCGATGCGACGGCTATCCGGCACGGTCGAAGCAGCGCTTCGAAGGAACCGGGCTCAGGCAGCCGCAGCTGCCGCTGTACTTCCGGTGCCATGTGAGGCTCCTCGCTCGCGCGCCCAGGCTGCGGCCAGGCGTTCCACCTTGGCCACGCCGGTCCCCGCCTCCAAGGCGGCGGCGACGCTCTTTCCTGCGAGGGCACCGTGCTCGCGCAGCCAGAACATCAGCTTCTCGCTGGCGCCGAGCTCGCCGAGTGCGCGGCAGATGGCTGCCACGGTCTCGCGGTCCATGCCAAGGAATGCCTGCGGGTAGTACAGCCGGTTGCCGACCTTCACCGCAAAGACTTCACCCCGGGCCGCCGCCGGCGCCAGGGCCTGGCGGGTGAGCCCCCAGGCTTGTGCCAACTGCTCCCCCGGCACGACAAGGCCATCCTTGACCCACCGCACACGCGCCGCCTCACCGCGCGCGGTCGCGCCAGCCATGCCGCCCGCCGCTTCAGAGTGCTGCTGTTGCCGCTGCTTGTCGTCCGCCGGGGCGTGCTTGGCGAGCGCCAGCCGGGCTCGGCCCTCCTGGGTCCTCGGCAATTTCAGTCCTTGCTTGCTGATCGCCGAGCGAAGCGTGCCCAGGTCTTCGCTGAGGCGTCCCACGGTGGCCTCAAGCGCCGCGATGCGGCGCAGCAGTACGGGAGTGCTGAGGTCGGTGCTCATGGGCGGATTTTAGAGAAAATATGGACAATTGAGAAAATGAAGCAAATGAAGGCATCAGGGCATCGCTCACCAGCGATATCCATCCTCGCGATGGACATCGCCGACGCCCGCGACTGTCGCCTAAAGCTGCGTGGGCCCCAGCGAGTTAGCTAACCACTATTCCCGTCGCCCCACGAGGCCTGTTGTACTTGAGCAGCTTGTTGAGCTCGACGCCAATGCACTCGTCCAACCTACCCTGGATCTTGAATAGGCTGGACATCTCCGGATAGGTCAGGCCGCGATGCCTGGCGTGGACAATCTCGCCTCGAAGATCCAGAAGATTCTTGAACTCTTCCCCGCGCCTCTCTCGATCCGCCCGGTGACCTCCGGTCAAGAAGGCATAACGGTCGCCAAGCCGCTTCGACATCTCATTCATGTAGTCACCGGTTCCCAAGATCGCTTCGAGACCGATGCTCGCCAAGATGTATGCGACGGTGTCGTTCTCCGAGGCCTCGGATTCGAGAGCCCACTCCATAGCCGCGCCAAGAAACTCGTAGTCATCAAACGACCGCAATTTCAAGGCTTCAGAGACTGGCTCGAGCGCTCTCTTGAAGGCCTCCATCCGCTCCACATCAGTCTGCGGCGCCCGCGGATTCACTTTGCTTAAGAGGGTCGGGCCAGTTCCGTCCATCGCGATGAACTCCAGTTTGGCTTCGGCTACCGAGAGGGACGAGCAGACTCTGCGAAGCGCAGGGGGGGTGTACTCGAATCGGCCATTGGTTGCCGAAAACGACTGAAAGCTTGAGTGGTCGGGCTCCATCGAGTATTGACGCTCAGCAACGCCAAAGTGCTTGAGCAGATAAGTAATGTGGTGAGCGAAGCCGAGCGCGCGTCTAGCGGCGGTAGCAGAAGGCCCATGGTCAGCGTATCCGTTGACGCTTATCGAGATGTGGACGCGGCTCGATGCAACGCCCATAAGCGCCGCAACGATGCGATTGTTGGGAGGCTCATCCGCCACAAGATACACATCTTCAGCAAGTGCCACCTTCCCCGAGAACCACGACGGAAAGTTGGGCAGCCCTATACGGAACTCGTAGGAGCGCGGAAGCGACTCAACGTACGCCTTGATGGAAGAAAGGATCTTCGGCCGAGCTAGAGCAAGGGCCTCGTCGGTTTGGCGTCCTTCGTGGACGCTCCAGTATTCATGCCGAGCAATGCTCTCAATCATCTGATGCGCGTCGGCCCCGGAAACCACTCCGGGATGCATGCCCATGACAAGGTCGATCAGATGTTTTGATTCGGTAGTAGGTTGCAAGGATGCATACGGATCCCATGCGCCCACATAGGTCTCCAGAACCTTCAAGGATTTTCCTTTGAACTCAACGGCCACCGCGATCTCCTTGGCTTTTCTGCCGTAAGGCAGTATCGCTTGGCCGCTGGCGCCTTACGCATTTCCCAAAGCTCTAACGGTAGCCGGCGACACGGGTGGTATCGCGGGCTTGCGTCGGACGGACATGTCCATCAGCGCAGCCACCAGAACATGCAGTGCTGGTGACTTGGATTGCCGGCGTGTGGATCAGAAGCAAGCTACGGCCCGATGGGCCGCCATACGTCGCAGCGCTGCATGCCGCGGATCATGAGTAAGCCCTGTCCGCTTCCGCTGCAACTCAGCCGCCCCAGCCGCTCAACTGCACCGCCCGTCCCCTTGCACCTCCCCAAACACCTTCCCATGCAGCCTGAACCCCTCACACGCCTCTCCCACAACCGCATCTTGCTGCGCTGGCGTTAGCACCAGCCCATCCAGCCCCGCCCTGAACTCCCGCTTCAGCCGCTCAAGCAGCTGGGCATCCCCGTCCCCGAAGGCATAAAACGCCGTACCCAGCTCGCCCTGCAACCCGAAGCCCTGCTTCACGATGCGCGCCAGCATCTGCCCGCCATGCAGATCGCCGAGGTAGCGCAGATAGGCATGGGGAATCAGCAGCACGGGGTCGGTCCGGGCCAGGCGCTCAAGCCGTTCGGCGTACTCCGCCGCCGCGCCCAGTACTGGCAAATCAAGGCGCCAGTCGACGCCGGTGTGCAAGTGATCCAGATCCTGCTCCAGCGCCGCCAGCCGGCGCAGCTCCGGCCGCCAGAGCCGCTGCACATTCGGATCGTCTTGGTGCGCATCCAGCCCCGCTTCCAGCGCCGCATAAATCGGCTGCAGATTGCGCAGCAGCAGGCAATACGTCTCGCGGCTGATGCGGCCCTGCATCAGCTCGGCCATCACGCCGCTGTGCTCGGCCTGGCGGTGCAGGTCGTGGGTGGCTTCTTTCAGGCGGGCGGCGAGCCCGTTGCTTGTAATGCTGATGCTTACGCTCATGCCAAACATGATGCCTCAGCGCCGAGGGCACAAGGGTCGGGTATTGCCCGTCATTGGGCCTCTCGCAGGAAGGCCTGCAGCGCGGCCAGCCCGCGCGCCGGCTGCTCTTCCTGCGGCAGATGGCCGATGCCGGGCAGGGCGGCCAGGCGGGCGCGGGGCAAGGCGGCGAGGTAGTCGGCGGCGTTGCTGAAGGGGATCATCGCGTCCTGCTCGCCCCAGATCAGCAGGGTGGGCGCGCGGATGCGCTGCAGCTGCGGCCGGGGATCGCTGAGCACGGTCTGCTGCATGCGGGCCAGCAGCGCGGGCCTCGCGCCGGGGGCGCGCATCAGCTCGAAATAGCGATCGGTCAGGCCCGCGCTGAGCACCTGAGGGTCGGCATAGGCCGGCGCCAGGCTCATGCGCAGCAGCGGGCGGGGCAGGACATGGGTCATCAGCTTCAGGCTGGCCGGCACCTCGGGCGCTTTGCCGTAGTCGAAGCCGGGGCTGGCAAAACCGTCCGGGGCGATCAGCACCAGGCGCGCCACGCGCTCGGGATGCCGCGCCGCGAGGCCCCAGGCGATGCGCCCGCCGATCGAGTGGCCGATCAGCGTGACGGCGCCTACGCCCAGCTGATCGAGCAAGGCCAGCAGCAGCTGCTCGCTGCGGGCGTCGGTGTAGACGCCGCTGGGATCGGGCGGGCTCAGGCCGCTGCCGGGCAGGTCCACCAGGATTACGCGGTAAGTCTCGGACAGCGCGGCGGCCCAGGGCTCCCAGGTGTGCAGGCTGGCGCCGAAGCCGTGGATCAGCAACAGGGCCGGTCCGTCCTTTGGGCCGCTGTCGCGCAGATGCAGCTGCACGCCGGGCAGGGCGCGCAAGGCGACCCGATCACCGGGCTGGCGCAAGTACTTGGCGTCCAGCTCGGCCTGGGGCAGATCGGGCGTCCAGGCCCAGGCGGCGAGGCCGAACAGCGCCAGCGCGACGAGTATCAAGATGGCAGTTCTCGTCTTGGCGTGCATGGCGTCAGGCGTGCGGCGCCCGCGAACGCAGGCCCCAGTCCCACAGCTTCTCGCTGGGCAGCGGCAGCACCATGAACCAGTGCTCCAGCAGGGCCAGGCTCAAGAGCATCGCGACAAAGCTGCAGGCCGTCGCGTCGAAGACGCTCACCGAGCTGGCCACAGCGCTGTGCCAGGCGGCGGCGGCCAGCGCGGTGATCGCGATCACCGTGACGGGAAAAAGCGCATTGCCGGGGCGCTTGCGGAAATAGCTGTGCATATAGCGCAAGTGCTCGGGCAGGAACTGCTCGTTGAGATTGCGCACGCCTAAAAACACATTGAGCTTGGCCGACAAACGCATCAGCCACAACACCGCAAAGGTCCACAGCGCCAGCTGATTGGGCTGGCCCCAGCTCAGCAGCGCGATCGCCGCGCCCAGCACGATCAGTGCCAGCTCGTGATAGAGGATGGCCAGCACCGCAAAACCGACCCGGCGCCAGCCGCGCGCGCCGCTGGGGCAGGCGACGCGGCGTGGGCCGGTCACATAGCCGAGCAGGAAGCCGATCTCCTGCCAGGCCCAGACCATCAGCGCAGCGGTGAAGGCGAGGTACGCGCCGCTGACCCGCGTGTCGTCGGCCGAGGCCGCCACGCCCAGCAGCGCGACGCCCAGCAGCACGGTGGCCGCGCCGAAGGTCCATTTGTGTGTGGCGCGCGGCAGGCCGTTCAGGTACAGGATCACGCCGGTGCTGAACCACCACAGCAGCAGCGTGTAGAGCGCGGGCCAGCCGTGTTGCATGGCCAGCTCACTCACCAGCTCGGCGCTACGCGCATCTCGCGCGGCAGCTCGTGCTTGAGGGTGGGCAGCAGATACAGCCGGCCGAAGCACAGCGCGGCGCGTGCGGCGCACAAGCCTTGCTGCAGCCGGCCCACCAGCCCGCCGCGCTGCTTGGCCCGCTCGGCGGCGGCCGAGATGCTGCACAGCCTATCCATGCCGGCGCGGAAGGCCGGGTGGTCGGTGTCCAGGCTCAGCGGGAAGACCTGGCGGCTGATCTCGGTGGTGATGTCGAAGACCTGGTAGTCGTAGTCGCTCGGGTCCATGCCCAGCGCCTCGGAGAGCCAGGGCCGCGTGTGGTCGCGCACATACATGGTGGCGTAGACGGCCAGCAGGAAGAAGCGGATCCACAGCTTGTTGGCGCCGCTGAGCAGGCCGGGCTGGGCGCGCATGATCAGCGCGAAGGACTCGCCGTGGCGGAACTCGTCATTGCACCAGCGCTCGAACCAGCGAAAGATCGGGTGAAAGCGCAGCTCGGGGTGGCGCTCGAGCTGGCGGTAGATCGTGATGTAGCGGGCGTAGCCGATCTTCTCGGACAGATAGGTCGCATAGAAGATGTACTTGGGCTTGAAGTAGGTGTAGGCCTTGCTGCGCTTGAGGTTGACCAGATCGACGCCGAGGCCGAAGTCCTTCAGCGACTGGTTGATGAAGTTGGCATGGCGCGATTCGTCGCGCGTCATATAACGCATCAGCGCCTTGATGTCGGGGTTGGTGGCGTGCTTCTGGATCTCGTTGTAGAGCACGCAGCCGGAGTATTCGCTGGTCAGCGAGCTGACCAGGAACTCCTGGAAATCGCGCCGCAGCTGCGGCGACCACTGGGCCGACAGCGCGGCCACCTCGGCCGCGAACTCGGGTGTGCGCTGGAAGTGGTCGTGGTTGTTGTCGCCCTCGTACTCGGCCATCATCGCGTCCCACTCGGCGCGAATCGGGCTCACATCGAGCCGGTCCATCGCCGCGTAGTCGGTGGTGTAGAAGCGCGGCGTCAGCACCGTCTCGGCCTTGGCCAGGCGCGCGGCATCCTCGGGGCTTTGCAGTGTTTGTTCAGCGCTGTGCGACATGGCGTTCTCCAGGGGCGGCAGACATCAGCCGGGCGAACACCGCCGAGTTGCTGGGGCCGAAGGATTCGAGATCGACGCGGCGGCCGGTGCCGGGGTCGACCAGGGTCAGCCGGCCGTCGGAGCGGCCCAGCAGCTCGAACGGCGTCTCGGGCCCCAGGCCCTGGCGCTTGCGCTCGCGCACCAGGCCGCGCATGGTGCTGCGCAGAAAGCCGTTGGTGCCCGGCGCCACCGTGTCCAGCAGCGCGCCGCTGCGGGCGTCGCGCACCTCGATGCCGCCATCGTCGCGGTCCTCGAAGCGCAGCTGGCGCACGGCCAGCGTCGCCGCATCGGGCTGCTGCTGGGCGCTCAGGCCACTCAGCCGCACCAGGCCGACGCCGATCAGGCTGCTCAGCACCAGGGCCGCCATGGCTGCGAGCGGGAGCATGGGCAGCTTGGATTGCAGGTCGGGCGACATGGAGGACTCCTCAGGTGTTCTGGGCCAGCGCGCCGGCCCGAGGGTTCGAGACCAGGGTCGGCATGCCGCTGCGTGCATCGACCCGGCCGACGGCCCGCACCGGCAGCGCCGAGCGGGCCGCCTCGGCCTGCGCCAGCGCGGTGGCCAAGGTCTGCGCGACGGTCTTGGCATCGGCCAGCGCGCGCAGCATCGGCTGGGTGCGCTTGAGCTGCCAGGGCCGCACATGGGGCCACAGATGCAGATAGGCGATGCGGTCGCTGCCGGCCAAGCTCAGCACGATGTCGCCGCCACCCGCTCTGCCGCGGGCGCGGAAACCGGCCGAGGCGATCTGCGCAAACGGCAGATTGAAGGTGATGCTCAGCACCACGCCGACCCGCATCACGATGCGCCGGTTGGTGATGGTGTAGACCGTGCTGCGCGCCATCAGCCAGGCGAGGGTGCCGACCAGGCCCAGGGCCAGCACGATGGGCGCCAGCATGCCGGCCATGGCCAGCAGGGTCTGGCCCAGCGGCTCGCCGTCATACCAGCTGCCGAGGCCGCGCCAGGCCAGCAGCGCGCCGAAATAGATCAGCAGCAGGTCCAGATGCAGGGCCTGGCGGGCCATCAGCAGCGCGTCGGGGCTGCCCTGCCAGAGCTGCGTCTCGCCGGCCGGCAGGGCTTCGGGCAGGCCATGGGCCGCCTCGAACTCATGCTCATGCGCGGGCGTGAGCAGGTCCACCACGTTGTTGTGCTTCACGGCTTTCACAGCAGCGGCTCCTGACGTTGTGGCGTCGCATACAGGGTGCCGGCGCCGTAATAGGCCATGATCTTTTCTTCCTCCAGCAGCGTCACCTGCTCGGGCTGGCGGGTCTTGGGCACGTCGGCGAACTGGCTGCCGAGGATGGACTTGACGCGGATGCGGCGCTGCTCGACGCGGGCGAAGTTCATCGGCAGCAGCACCCGCGCGCCACCGGCCACCTCCAGCTCCAGATAGCGGAACAGCATTTCCGAACGGTCCACCCAGAGATCGACCACCCGGCCACCCTCGACCCCGTCATCCCCCAGCACCGGCAGGCCGCGCGGATCGACGTCCTGCCGCGCGACGCCGAAGCCCTCCGCCACGCGCAGCGGCACGATCTTGGTCAGGCCCTCGTAGGTCACATCGGCCACATCGGCCCGGTCGTTCCAGCTGCCCGGCCCGACGCCGGCCAGCAGCAGCGCGCTGCCGCTCTGCTCGGGCTGCAAGGGCGCGCCGCGGTAAGCGCCCTGATGCACCGGCGGCTGGTTGGCGGCCTTGCCGTTCGGCGCGCTGACCGACTCGCCATTGGCCAGGCGGTAGGTCTTGGGGTCGGGTACCGAGGGCCAGCCCTGCACGGTTATGTGGGCCGAACGGTCGGACTCCAGCGGGTAGCCCTCGCGCTTGTTTTCGCGGTGCAGGTAGTAAATCAGGCCCGCGAAAAAGATCCAGAACGCGTAGAGCGCGAGTTGGGCGACGTCGACATACGCAGTGATGGCACCGGATTGCATGGTGAACTCCTAGCCTGGAAATTCAGCCAGGCCGAAGCGCTGGCGGGATGGTTGAGGCGCGCCGGCCGGGCGCACCAGGGGACCGATGGCGATCAGCGTGCCGAACAGCAGCGCGATCTCCAGGTGATAGACGATGCTGTAGGCCACCTGCGGCTCGGACATCGCCGTACCCAGCCAGCCGGTGGCGGCCAGGGTCTCGAAGCCGTCGCGCAGCGCGCCGCCCAGGGCCACCGCGATGCCGCCGGCCGTGGCCTGCATCGCGCCCCAGGCGCCCAGCGCCAGGCCGGCCAGGCCGTCGCGCTCCAGGCTCATCGCAACAAAAAGCGTGCTGACGGCGAACAGGCCGCCGCCCAGGCCGATCAGAAAGTTGCCGGCGCGAAACAGCAGGCTCGAGTCGAGCGGCGCCGCGAAAATCACCGCCGAGAAGGCGCAGATGCCGATCAGCAGGCCGATGGCCGCGAGCCGGTGCGCGTCGAAGCCGCGCCGCAGCAGGCGTGCGGCGATCGCAAAGGCCAGCACCGAGCCCAGGGCCAGACCGGCGGTCAGCAGGCTGGTGGCGGAGACCGAGAGCTTCAGGATCGCGCCGCCATAGGGCTCCAGCACGATGTCCTGCATATTGAAGGCGGCCGTGCCCAGGGCCACCGCGACCAGGAAGCGGCGCGTCTTCGGCTGGCCGGCAAAGCGCCGCCAGACCTCGCGAAACGGCGGCTGCGGGGCCGAGGCCTCGCTGCGGCGCGGCACGCTGCCGCGCGCCTCCTGCTTCCACAGCGCGATGGTGTTGAACAGCATGGTCAGCATCGCCGCGCCCTGCACGACGCCGGCGAGCCGGGTGGCCGTGAAGTCCTGCAGCACCAGGCTGAACAGCACGCTGGACAGCACCATGCCGGCCAGGAGCATCACATACATCAGCGCGACGACCCGCGGCCGGGCCTCGGGCGCAGCCTGGTCGGTGGCCAGGGCCAGGCCGGCGGTCTGCGTGGTCTGCATGCCGGCGCCCACCATCAGGAATGCCAGGCAGGCGGCGATATGGCCGATCACCGCGCCGCCGGGTTGCGTGTCGGCGCCGGGCTGCAAGAGGATCAGCGCGAAGGGCATGATGGCCAGGCCGCCGAACTGCAAGAGCGAGCCAAACCACAGATAGGGCACGCGCCGCCAGCCCAGCGCGGACAGATGGATGTCGGAGCGATAGCCGACCAGCGCGCGAAACGGCGCCACCAGCAGCGGCAGCGCCACCATCAGCGCCACCAGCCAGGCGGACACGCCCAGCTCGACGATCATCACCCGGTTCAAGGTGCCGACCATCAGCGCATAAGCCATGCCCACCGAGACCTGGAACAGCGCCAGGCGCAGCAGCCGGCTCAGCGGCAGCTCCTGGCTGGCCACGTCCGCAAAAGGCAGGAAGTCCAGGCTCAGCCGCGCCCACTTGAGCGCCAGGCGCTCATTGAGTTGCCGCGCGGCCTGGGTCGCTTTCATGGCCGCCTCAGCTCCATCGCCTGCGAGGTGTAGAAGCCGCTGGCGATGCGTTCGCTGCGCCCCAGATCCCAGGCCAGCAGCTGGGGATGGGCTTCGAGCCGGCGCCGCAGCGTGCGCTCGGCCACCGGCACGATGGCCGGCGAGCGATCAGCGCGCGGGAACAGCTTGCCGGCCGCCTTGAACAGCTCCAGCGCCGGGCTGCTGGGCGCGAAAGTGAACAGCAGCGAGCAGCGGCAGCGCTGGGCTAGGCCGGCGAGTACCTCGACGGCATCGTCCGCCTCGTAATGGATCAGCGAGTCCATGCCGACCACATGATCGAAATCGCCAAGCTGCGGATCCAGCATGTCGCCGGACCGGAAGTCGATCCGGCCGCCGCTGCTGAACACCGGCTGGCGTTCGCGCGCCAGGTCCACCAGCGTGGGCGAGAGGTCGATGGCCAGCACCTGGGCGCCGCGCAGCGCTGCCTCGACCGCCAGCGCCCCGGTGCCGCAGCCGGCATCGAGCAGGCGCAGGCCACGCATATCGGCCGGAAGCCAGGACAAGAGGGTGCGGCGCATGCGCTCGCGCCCGGCCCGCACGGTGGCGCGCACCCGGCCCACCGGCGCGTCCGAGGTCAGCCGCGCCCAGGCCTCGACTGCGGTGCGGTCGAAATAGGTTTCGATTTCGCTGCGGCGAGCGGTGTAGGTGTCGGCTTGCATCAATCAAACCCCAGCAGATCAAAGATGTCGCGGTCCTTCATCGGGACGGCGCTCAGCGGCTCGCTGCCCAGCCACAGCGCGGCGGCCAGGCGCATGTATTCCTTCTGCACCAGCTCCAGCTCGGGCGAGGGCTCCATCTCGAACAGCGTCGACTTCTTCAGCCGGCTGCGGCGTATCACGTCCAGGTCCGGGAAGTGGGCCGCGAGCTTCAGGCCGATCTTGTCGTTGTACTTGTCGATCTGATCGGTGGCGGCGCTGCGGTTGGCGATCACACCGCCCAGGCGCACCTTGTAGTTCTTGGCCTTGGCGCCGATAGCCTGGACGATGCGGTTCATCGCGAAGATGGAATCGAAGTCGTTGGCGGTCACGATCAGCGCCCGGTCGGCATGCTGCAGCGGCGCGGCGAAACCGCCGCAGACGACATCGCCGAGCACATCGAAGATCACCACATCGGTGTCTTCCAGCAGATGGTGTTCCTTCAGCAGCTTGACGGTCTGGCCCACCACATAGCCGCCGCAGCCGGTGCCGGCCGGCGGGCCGCCGGCTTCCACGCACATCACGCCGTTGTAGCCGGGGAAGACGAAGTCCTCGACGCGCAGCTCCTCGGCATGGAAGTCCACCGTCTCCAGCACGTCGATGACGGTGGGCAGCATCTTCTTGGTGAGGGTGAAGGTGGAGTCGTGCTTGGGGTCGCAGCCGATCTGCAGCACCCGCTTGCCCAGCTTGGAGAAGGCGGCCGAGAGATTGCTGGAGGTGGTGCTCTTGCCGATGCCGCCCTTGCCGTAGATCGCGAAGACCTTGGCCGTGCCGATGTCGACTCTTGGGTCGAGCTCGACCTGCACGCTGCCTTCGCCGTCGGGACGGCCGCCGCGTCGGATGCTGGAGATCGGGACTTCGGTGACGGTGTTCATGCGGCTGCCTTTTCAACGATCACGCCTTCGAGGCGGTCTTCCAGTTCATCGCCGGCCTGGCGCAGGGCCTGGAGCGTGTCGGCATCGGGCTGCCAGTAGTCGCGCTCATAGGCTTCAAGCAATCGGTTGGCCACCCGCGCCGAGGCGGTGGGGTTCAGCTGGGCCAGGCGCTCGCGCATGGCGGGGTCCAGCATGAAGGTGGCGCTGAGCTGTTCGTAGACCCAGGGCTGGACCTGGCCGGTGGTGGCCGACCAGCCCATGGTGTTGGTCACATGGACCTCAATCTGGCGCACGCCCTCGTAGCCGTGCTTGAGCATGCCCTCGTACCACTTGGGGTTCAGCATGCGGGTGCGGGTTTCCAGCGCCACCTGCTCGGACAGGGTGCGCACGGTGCCGCCGCCGAAGCTGTCACGGGTCTGGTCGCCGATGTAGACGGGTGCCATCTGGGCCGACTCACTGTCCTTGCGCACCTTGGCCCGCTTGATCGCGCGGCTGACGCCGCCCAGCGTGTCGAAATAGGTGTCCACCGTGGTGATGCCCAGCTCCACCGAATCGAGGTTCTGGTAGGCCAGCTGCACATCGGCCAGCACGCTTTGCAGCAGCGCGGCCTGCTGCACCGGCCGGCCTTTGACCCCGTAGGCAAAGCCCTTGCGGCGGCTGTAGGTCTCGGCCAGCTCGTCGCCGTCTTCCCAGCGGCTGTTGTCGATCAGGCTGTTGATGTTCGATCCGTAGGCGCCCTCGGCATTGCCGAAGACGCGCAGCGAGGCGGTTTCCAGATCGCCGCCGTGCTGAGCCTGGAAGGCCAGCGCATGCTTGCGGATGAAGTTCTGCTCGGGCGGCTCCTCGGCCTCGGCCGCCAGGAAGGCGGCTTCGGCCAGCAGCTTGATCTGCAGCGGCAGCAGGTCGCGGAAGATGCCCGAGAGCGTGATCACCACATCGATGCGCGGCCGGCCCAGCTCGGCCAGCGCGATCAGCTCGGCACCGGCCAGGCGGCCATAGCTGTCGAAGCGGGGCTTGGCCCCCATCAGGGCCAGCGCCTGGGCAATCGGGCCGCCCTCGCTCTTCAGGTTGTCGGTGCCCCACAGCACCATGGCAATGGACTCGGGCAGCGGGTGGCCGGCCCCCATATGCTTGTCGAGCAGGCGCTGGGCCTGGGCGAAGCCGTCCTTGACCGCGTAGGCGCTGGGGATGCGGAAGGGGTCGAAGCCGTGCAGATTGCGCCCGGTCGGCAGGATGGCTGGGGTGCGCAGCAGGTCGCCGCCGGGGGCAGGGCGCAGGAAGCGGCCATCGAGCGCGCGCAGGATGCCGGCGAGCTCATGGTCCTCGGCCATCAGCCGGTCGATGGCGCCCAGCTCCTGCAAGAGCGGCGTGGCGTCCTTGGGCAGGCCCCGCGCGACCAGCGACTCGATCAGCACACGCTCGGGTTTCAAACCCTGCGAGGCCTCGGCGCAGGACAGCAGCAGATCGATTCGCTCGGCCGGGCTGGGCGCCTGGCCCACCACATGCAGGCCGTAGGGAATCAGCGTGTATTCCAACTCCAGCAGCTTGTCGCTGAGCTGGGCCATGCTGGGGGCGTGTAGCTTCAGCGCGGTGGCCTGGTCTTCGATCATCAGCGCCAGCGCATCCCGCTCTCCTTGAGCCTCGGGCTCCAGGCTGCGGTAGCGCTCCAGCGCCTCCTTCAGCTCCACCAGGCCCTTGTAGAGCCCGGCCTCGGCGACCGGCGGGGTCAGGTAGCTGATCAAGGTGGCGGCAGCGCGGCGCTTGGCGATCGTGCCTTCGGAGGGATTGTTGGAGGCGTACAGATACAGATTCGGCAGATCACCGATCAGCCGGTCCGGCCAGCAGCGCGACGACATGCCGGCCTGCTTGCCGGGCATGAACTCCAGCGCGCCGTGGGTGCCGAAATGCAGCACCGCATGGGCGGCGAAATCCTCGCGCAGCCAGCGGTAGAAGGCCGAGAAGGCGTGCGTCGGCGCAAAACCCTGCTCGAACAGCAGGCGCATCGGGTCGCCCTCGTAGCCGAAGGCCGGCTGGATGCCGACGAAGACATTGCCGAAGCGCTCGCCCAGCACAAAGATATGGCTGCCGTCGCTTTGCTGCTTGCCGGGCGACGGCCCCCATTGCGCCTCGATCTCGCTCAGATACTTCTCGCGCCGCAGATGCTCGTTGGCCGGGATGCGGTGATGCACATTCGCCATCGCGCCGTAGCGCGCCGCGTTGCCGCTGATGATGCGCTCGCGCAGTTCGTCAACGGAGGCCGGCAACTCCACCGTGTAGCCGGCCCGGGCCAGCGCCGCCATGGTGTTGTAGAGCGACTCGAACACCGACAGGAAGGCGGCGGTGCCGGTGGCGCCGGCATTGGGCGGGAAGTTGAAGACCACGGCCGCGACCCGGCGCCCGGCGCGCTCGCTGCGGCGCAGGTCCACCAGCTTGCCGACGCGGGCGGCCAGCGCATCGGCGCGCTCGATGCAGCTGTGCATATCGTGGGAGTCCACCTCGTTCTTGAAGGTGCAGGCATGGCTGCAGCCGGTGCAGGCGATGTGCGAGGCATTGGCACGGCCGCCAAACACCATCGAGCCGGTCGCGCCGTCCAACTCGGGGATGGCCACCATCATCGTTGCCTCGACCGGCAGCAGGCCGCGCGGCGAACCGCCCCACTGATCGAGTGTCTGGAACTCCACCGGCGTGACAGCGATATAGGGCACGTCAAGTCGGGCGAGGATGTCTTCGGCCGCCTTGGAGTCGTTGTAGGCCGGGCCGCCGACGAGGGAGAAGCCGGTCAGCGAGACCAGGGCGTCGATGGCGGTGTGGCCGTCTTGATGGAAATAGGCATCGATGGCGGGGCGCGCGTCGAGGCCGGTGGCAAACGCGGGAATGACGCGCAGGCCGCGGGCTTCCAAGGCGGTGATCACACCGTTGTAGTGATCGGCGTTGCCGGCCAGCAGATACGAGCGCATCAGCAGCAGACCGACCGTGCCGCGCTGGCCGGTGGTGGCGACCTTGGGCAGGGCGTCGACGCTGACAGCCATGCGGCCCGCGCCAGAGCTGGCCTCCATCCTGGGGTGGTAGACGCCGACCTCGGGGTACTCGACCGGCTCATGCGTTTTGCTCAGGCCGCGCATCGCCTGGCGCGGACCTTCGGCATAGCGATCCACCAGGAAGTGCACCATGTTCGAGATGTTCTCCTGCGAGCCGGCGAGCCAGTACTGCAGCGTCAGGAAATACGCGCGCACGTCCTGGGCCGTGCCGGGGATGAAGCGCAGGATCTTGGGCAGCATGCGCAGCGTCTTCATCTGCTGCGCGCCCGCTGTTCCCTTGTTGCCATCGTCCTTGCCCGGCGGCTTGCCGCGCAGCCGCTTCAGAAAGGCCATCGCGCCGGTGGCGGGCGCGGCCATGTCGAAGCGGCCCATGCGGGTCAGCTTGGTGACCTCGGCGGCCGACATCATGCAGACCATCGCATCGCAGCGCTCGCGCCGCGCCTGCAACTCGGCCAGGATGGGCATGAAATGGTCTTCGAGGAAGAGCATCGACGCGATGACGATGTCGCCCCGCGCGATGTCCGCCTTGCAGCGGTCCAGTGCGGTCGGGTTGTCGCCCCACTCGGCGGCGGCATGGACGCTCAGACGCAGGCCGGGCAGGGCCTTGGACAAGCTGGTGTTGGCGCGCTCGGTGGCGCTGGCCAGATGGCTGTCCATGGTCACGATGACCACGTTCATGCTGCTCGCCTTATCGGCTGAAGTGCGCTTTGGCGTCATAGAGGGTCTCTACGGTGATCACCGGCACGCTCTTGCTCAGCGCATAGGCCTCGGTGTTGCGGCGGGCCTTGCCGCGCACGAAGAAGGGGATCTTGCGCAGCTCCTTCTCGGCGTCCGGTGCCCAGGCGGCGGGTGGGGCCGGCACATCGATCAGGGCGGCGGGCGGTGCGGCGGCGGCGGCCGGCCCACCCAGATGCGAGGGCGCGGCGTCCTCGTGGAACTCGAAGTCGCCGCGGAACATGCCGATCAGGTGTTCCTCCAGGCCCATCATCAGCGGATGAACCCAGGTATCGAAGAGCACATTCGCGCCCTCGAAACCCATCTGCGGCGAGTAGCGGGCCGGGAAGTCCTGCACATGGACCGGGGCCGAGATCACCGCGCAGGGCAGGCCCAGGCGCTTGGCGATATGGCGCTCCATCTGCGTGCCCAGCACCAGCTCCGGGCCGGCCGCGCTGATGGCGGCCTCGACCTCCAGATAGTCGTCGCTGATCAGCGCCTCGATGCCGTACAGCGCGGCCGCTTCGCGCACATCGCGGGCGAACTCGCGGCTGTAGGTCCCCAGGCCGACGACCTTGAAGCCCAGCTCGGTGGCGGCGACGCGGGCCGCAGCGATTGCATGGCTGGCGTCGCCGAAGACGAAGACGCGCTTGGCGGTCAGGTAGTTGGCGTCGACCGAGCGGGCATACCAGGGCGCATGCGAGTGGGCCTCGCTGGCCGCGAGGTCCGCTGCATGATCGGGATCGAGCCCGGCCAGCGCCGCGACCTCGCGGATGAATTCGCGGGTCGCGCCGGCGCCTATCGGGATGGTCTTGGTGGCGGGCTGGCCCAGATGGCGCGCCATCCAGCCGGCGGCCTGGTGGGCCACTTCGGGGTAGAGCACGACGTTGAAGTCTGCATCGGCCAGGCGTGCCAGGTCTTGCGGGCTGGCGCCCAGCGGTGCGACCACGTTGATGGCCACGCCGATCTGCGCCAGCAACTGGCGGATCTCGCGCACATCGTCGCGGTGGCGAAAGCCCAGGGCGGTGGGGCCGAGGATGTTGCAACGCGGCTTGTCGCCCTTGGCGCGGGGCTCCGAAGACTTGACCGCCAGATGGCGCACCAGTTGATAGAAAGTCTCGGCGGCGCCCCAGTTTTCCTTCTTCTGGTAGGCCGGCAGCTCCAGCGGGATCACCGGCACCGGCAGGTTCAGCGCCTGCGTGAGGCCGCCGGGGTCGTCCTGGATCAGCTCGGCGGTGCAGGAGGCACCGACCAGCAGGGCCTGGGGCTTGAAGCGCGCGTAGGCATCGCGGGCGGCGTCCTTGAAGAGCTGGGCCGTGTCGCTGCCCAGATCGCGGGCCTGGAAGGTGGTGTAGGTGACCGGCGGGCGCTCGGTCCGCCGCTCTATCATCGTGAACAGCAGGTCGGCATAGGTATCGCCCTGGGGCGCATGCAGCACGTAGTGGACCTCGCGCATCGCGGTGGCGATGCGCATCGCGCCGACGTGCGGCGGGCCTTCGTAGGTCCAGAGGGGGAGTTGCATGTCAGTGGCGCCCGGCCGCCCGAAGGCACTGACGCACCCCCTCGGGGGGCAGCGAGCGAAGTGAGCGTGGGGGCTTGTTCATGTCAGGCTGCCAGTAGTTGCCGACGTGTGAGAGGTCGGGTGAACAGCCCCGCCAGATCGCCGGCCTGCTCGAAACCCTGGATCGGCGTGAACACCAGCTCGATCGACCATTTGGTCGTGAAGCCTTCCGACTCCAAGGGGTTGGCCAGGCCCAGGCCGCAGACGACGATGTCGGGGCGCAGCGCGCGGCAGCGGTCCAGCTGCTTCTCGACATCCTGGCCCTCGGACAAGGCCGTGCCAGCCGGCAGCCAGGCCAGCTCCTCGGCCAGATGTTGACGGTGCAGATAGGGCGTGCCGACCTCCGTCAGCTGCATGCCCAGCTCGCGCGCCAGGAAACGCGCCAGCGGCACTTCCAGCTGCGAGTCGGGGAAGAAGAAGACGTGCTTGCCGACCAGCACGGCACGGTGCGCGGCCAGCGCCAACTCGGCACGCTGGCGGGCCGGGGCGATGGCTTGTTCGACGCGCTCGGCGCTCAGACCCATGGCCGCGCCGGCCGCCTGCATCCAGGCGGCGCTGCCCTCGGCGCCGAGCGGGA
>NZ_JAQOWX010000058.1:0-35072 GCF_028462495.1 Paucibacter sp. XJ19-41 | reverse complement strand
GACGGCATCAAGGCCGCGCTGGCGCAGCCGGTGATTTTTGACGGGCGCAATCTGTATGACCCGGCCACGATGAAGACCCTGGGCATTGAGCACTATGGCATCGGCCGCGGTGCCAGCCCGGTGGCGTCTTGATGACGGTGGTTGGCCTCGCCTTGCTTGCCCCTGTTTTCTGAGTTGTTTGAAGGGAGTTCCGAATGGCAAAAGCAATGATTCTGGCCGCCGGCCAAGGCACGCGGGTGCGGCCGCTGACCAAGCACACACCCAAGCCCATGGTGCCCATCCTGGGCAAGCCGGTGATGGCCTATCTGATCGAGCATCTGGCGCGCTACGACGTCAAGCAGATCATGGTCAACGTGGCCTTCATGCACTGGAAGATCGAGAACTACTTCGGCGACGGTGATCGCTGGGGTGTCGAGCTGGGCTACAGCTACGAAGGCGTTCGCGAGCAGGGCGAGGTGGTGTGCAAGCCGGTCGGCTCGGCCGGCGGCATGCGCAAGATCCAGGACTTCGGCGGCTTCTTCGACGAGACCTTCATCGTGCTGTGCGGCGACGCCATCATCGACCTGGACATTGAGGCCGCGCTGGCCGAGCACAAGGCCAAGGGTGCGATCGCCAGCGTCGTGACCCTGGATGTGCCGCGCTCGGAGACCAAGAACTACGGCATTGTCGTGGCCGACGCCGACGGCCGGGTGACCTCCTTCCAGGAGAAGCCCAAGCCCGAGGAGGCCAGGAGCACCCTGGCCTCCACCGGCATCTACATCTTCGAGCCCGCCGTGCTGGACCTGATCCCGCCGGGCCGCGAGTTCGACATCGGCAGCGATCTGTTCCCGCTGCTGGTCGAAAAGGGCCTGCCCTTCTATGCGCAGAACCGGCCGTTTGAGTGGATCGACATCGGCCGGGTGGCCGACTACTGGTCCGTGACGCAGCGCGTGCTGGCCGGCGAGGTGGCGCAGATGCAGGTGCCGGGCCGCGAGGTGCGCCCGCAGGTGTGGGTGGGCCTGAACACCTCGGTGGACTGGGACAAGGTGCAGATCGAGGGGCCGGTGTACATCGGCTCGAACGTGCGCATCGAGGCCGGCGCCAAGGTGGTGGGCCCGACCTGGATAGGTCACGGCTCGCATCTGCGCGGCGGCTGCACGGTGGAGCGCTCGGTGCTGATCGAGCACACCCGCATCGGCGAGGGCATGCTGGTGCAGGAGATGATCATGTCGCCGCAGTACTGCGTGGACCGCAGCGGCCATACCAGCTATGTGGGCGACGAGGTCACGCCGCTGCGCTGGGGCGACGCGCGCGCCTGAGTGCCGCTCGCCATAGTCAGGTGATGCCCAGCAACCACAGAAGGCCCGCAGGGGCCTTCTGATTCGTCCTGAGCTGTGCTGATTCCCCTTGAACAAGGGGGTAAATATCGTCACAAAACCGTCATCACCAGGCATACCATCCGGGCACTGAGTTGGTGCCTCGCAGCGCCGCTCGCCGACTGCTGCAAAGGGAAATCATGCCTGGAACCACTGTCATCTCCCGTGTTTTGCCCCGTGCCATCGCATTCCCCACACTGGTGCTGGCCCTGTCGGTGCCGGTGCATGCGGCATCGTTTGACATCAATCTGGCGGGCTGGCAGACGGTCGGGGCTCTGGGCGAGGTCGGCAACAGCGAGGCCTTCGTCGATATCGGTGCCGGGTCGATCATCACCGGCTTCGAGTACACCGGTTTGCGCTTCGAGACTGTCGGTGGCAGTTTCTTGAACGAGTTCGTGCTGTCGGTCAACAGCGTGAGCGGCAGCAGCTATCTAGACTGGTCGCCATCGACGGTCGATGCCTCAGGCGTCTTCGGCCCGGCCTCCGGCGCTTGGGGCGGCGTCACGGGCAGCGGTAGTGGCGGCCCTTTCGCCGTGGCTGACGGCAGGGTCTGGGTGACGGCCTATGAGATCTTTCTCGACCCCGGTGTCAATGCCCAGGTGAGCGCTGGCAATCTGCGGGTGTTCTATCAACCGGTGCCCGAACCCGCCAGCTACGCCTTGTTGCTGGCCGGCCTCGGGCTGATCGGGGCGGCGGTGCAGCGCCGCCGGGCCGCGCTCTGACCCGAGGCGGGCGATAGGCCTTCATCCCCCTCTCCCCAGGGCAGCGCCTGGGCATGATGGCAGGGGGGCTCGGCGGCATCAGCCGAATCAAAGGAGCAAGCTCATGAAGACCTTTGTTTACGCCTTGGTCCTGTTGATGGGCATGGCGAGCCAGTCGGCCGCCTGGGCCTCGTTGCGGATCACCGAGTGGATGTATGGCGGCGCCGGCGGTGAGTTCGTCGAGTTCACGAATTTGGGCAGCGCGCCGGTTGATATGCGGCGCTGGAGCTTTGATGACAACGGTCGCCGCGTCGGCCAGCTCGATCTGTCGGCCTTCGGTGTCGTGAATCCGGGCGAGTCGGTGCTGATCACCGAATCCAGTGCGGCGGCTTTCAGGGCGGAGTGGGGGCTCAGCCAGAAGATCAAGATCATTGGCGGCTACACCAACAACCTGGGTCGCAGCGACGAGATCAATTTGTACGACGCGGCCGGCTATCGCGTGGACCGCCTGAGCTTCGGCGATGAAACGCTGGGCGGGCCCCGCACCGAGGGTGTCAGTGCTCGATCCTCGAGTTTCGGCGTGCTGGGGCTCAACGATGTCAGCCGCTGGGTGGCTTCGGTTAGCAATGATGTCGAGCGCTCAGCGCGCTCGGTACGGGGCGATGTGGGCAGCCCGGGCCGCACGACTTATGCGAGCTTTCGTGGGCGTTTGCCGCCTGAGCTGCCGCCCTACCGGCTGGTCATCAATACCGATGGGGCCTTGCCTATTCTGGACAAAGAGACCTATGTACCGGCCCAGTTCACGCTGAGCGACTTCAAGGGCAATGTGTTGCACGACGTGCGTACCGAGATCCGCGGCCGCGGCAATTCGACCTGGAGCATGCCCAAGAAGCCCTATCGTCTGCGCCTGAACAGCAGCGCCGAGCTGTTGGACATGCCGGCCAATCGGCATTGGGTGTTGTTGGCCAACTATGCCGACAAAAGTCTGATTCGCACCGATCTCGTACTGGCGTTGGCTCATCGCATGGGGCAGCCCTGGGCCTCCCGTTCGCGCCATGTCGAGCTGACACTCAACGGGCGCTATGAGGGCGCCTATCAGCTGGCGGAGCATGTACGTATCGGGCCTTACCGGGTCAACATCCCCAGTCTCAGTGCGTCGCAGACCGGGCCCGATGTGATCACCGGTGGCTATCTGCTGGAGGCCGACCTGCGCCGAGGCGAGGCGTTCTGCTTTGATTCATCGTTGACCGGCATTGTCTTCTGCGCTGCCGATCCGGAAACCCTGCTGGACGCCAACCGCAGCGCGCAGCGCCAGTACATCACCTCCTATATCGAAGCGTTTGAGCAGGCCTTGCTCGGGACCCAGTTCAAGGACCCGCAACTCGGCTGGCGGGCCTATCTCGATGTGGCCTCGGCGGTGGACTACTACATCGTCAACGAACTCAGCAAGAACGTTGATGGCAATATGACTTTCAGCCCCTATATGTACAAGCCTCGCAACGGCAAGCTGCATCTCGGGCCGTTCTGGGACTTCGACATCACTTTAGGCAATATCGACTACGGCGATGCTCCCTTCTTGGCCGAGGGCTGGATGTTGTGGGGGCGATGGTTTGGCCGGCTGCTGCAGGATGAGTATTTTGTCCAGCAGCTGCATGCGCGCTGGGCTCAGCTCAAGGCCGATGGCGTGTTTGCCTGGATGTTCCACTATATCGACGACCGGGCAGCCTATCTGTCGAGCGCCCAGCTCAGGAACTTCCAGCAATGGCCGATCCTGAATACCTATGTCTGGCCCAACCGCGTGGTGACCGGTTCATATACCGGTGAAGTGGTCGCTCTGAAGGACTGGTTGCAGCGACGCCTGGCGTGGATGGATGTGGAGTTGTCGATCAACAAGGTGGGCCCTGGCGCCGGCCCGGGTCTGTTTGCCCAGTACTACAGCAATCCGGATTTGTCGGGTCAGCCGGTCTACACCACCACCGAGGACCCGAACCGCATCTGGTACGACGAACCGGGCCAGGGCATAGGACTGAACAACTGGTCCGTGCGTTGGAGTGGTGTCGTGGAGGCGGAGTCGAGTGGCAGCTACGAGCTTGAGATTTCGTCCGATGATCGGATCCGGGTGTGGATCAATGGTCAGTTGATGGCTAATCAATGGGGCGATGCCAAAGGCAACACGATTTACCGGAGTGCTCCGATCAATCTGGTTGGGGGGGCTCGCTACCCTATCGTGATCGAGCATGCTGATCTGACCGGACCGTCCACCGTCTCGGTGTTCTGGAAGCTGCCAGGGCGTCTGACCTTGAATCAGCTGCCCAGAGATCGCATGTACGCGCAGTGATGTCGCACCATGCTCCCCGGCAGCGGGATGCCGGGGATCAGTCGAAGTACTTGGCCTCAGCCAGCAGCGGTGCCTTCGCGTCCTTGTCGGCGAGCAGCGGGGCCACGCCGGTGGCGGGCCACTGGATGCCGATGGCCGGATCGTCCCAGCGCACGCAGCCTTCGGCCTGTGGGGCATAAGTGTCGGTGGTCTTGTAGAGGAAGTCCGCCGTTTCGCTGAGCACCAGAAAGCCATGGGCGAAGCCCGGCGGTATCCACAGCTGCTTGTGGTTGTCGGCCGTCAGCTCCGCGCCTTCCCAGCGCCCGAAATTGGGGCTGGATTTGCGCATGTCCACGGCCACATCGAAGACCGCGCCGCTGACCACCCGCACCAGCTTGCCCTGGGCATGGGGCGGCAACTGGTAGTGCAGGCCGCGCAGCACGCCACGGGCGGAACGTGAGTGGTTGTCCTGCACAAAGCGCACGTCGTAGCCGACCGCCGCGTTGAAGACGGCCTCGTTCCAGCTTTCGGTGAAGAAACCGCGGGCATCGCCGAAGACCTTGGGTTCGATGATCAGGACTTCGGGCAGGGAGGTGGGGGTGATCTTCATCGGGTAGCCGCTCAGAAAGCGCGGTCGTTCAGGAGTTTTTGCAGGTATTGGCCGTAGCCGTTCTTCAAGAGCGGCTTGGCCAGCGCTTCGAGCTGCTCGGCCGTGATCCAGCCGGAGCGGAAGGCGATCTCCTCGGGGCAGGCGACCTTCAGGCCCTGGCGCTTTTCCAGTGTGGCGATGAACTGGCCGGCCTCGAGCAGGCTGTCGTGGGTGCCGGTGTCCAGCCAGGCATAGCCGCGTCCCATGATCTCGACCTGCAGCTGGCCCTGTTTCAGATACTGGGCGTTGACGTCGGTGATCTCGAGTTCGCCGCGCGGGCTGGGCTTGATCGCGGCGGCGATATCGCAGACCTGCTCGTCATAGAAATACAGACCGGTGACCGCGTAATTGCTCTTCGGGGCCTTGGGCTTTTCTTCAATGGACAGGGCTTGCTGCTTGGCATCGAACTCGACCACGCCATAGCGCTCGGGGTCGGTGACGTGATAGGCGAACACGCTGGCGCCGCTGGTCTGCGCGGTGGCATTGCTCAGCAGGCCCTGAAAGTCATGGCCGTAATAGATGTTGTCGCCCAGCACCAGGGCGCTGGGCGCGCCATCAATGAAATCCTTGCCGAGGATGAAGGCCTGAGCCAGGCCGTCGGGACTGGGCTGCACGCAGTAGCTGATGTTCAGGCCCCAGCGGCGGCCGTCGCCCAGCAGGGCCTCGAAGCGCGGCGTGTCCTGCGGCGTGCTGATCAAGAGGATGTCGCGGATGCCGGCCAGCATCAGGGTGGACAGCGGGTAGTAGACCATCGGCTTGTCGTAGACCGGCAGCAACTGCTTGCTCATCGCCAGGGTGGCGGGGTGCAGCCGGGTGCCGGAGCCTCCGGCGAGGATGATGCCTTTGCGGTTTTTCATCAGAGTTCCCTTCAGAGTATTTCGTGGAGCATGCGCTCGACGCCTTGCTGCCAATGCGGCAGGGTCAGGCCGAAGCGCTGTTGCAGCTTGGTATTGGCCAGGCGCGAGTTCAACGGGCGCGTGGCCGGGGTCGGGTAGTCGCTGGTGGGTATGGCCAGCACCTGATCGGGCGCCACCTTGACGGGCTTGCCGCGCGCTCGGGCGAACTCGATCACATAGTGGGCATAGGCATGCCAGCTGGATTCGCCGCTGGCCACCGCGTGATAGGTACCGGCCAGCGCGGGCTGGGCACGGGTGGCGCGAATCATGTGAGCGCTCAGATCGGCCAGCAGGTCGGCGCCGGTGGGCGCGCCGATCTGGTCGGCGATCACCTTGAGCTGCTCCCGCTCGGCAGCCAGGCGCAGCATGGTCTTGGCGAAGTTGCCGCCACGCGCCGCATAGACCCAGCTGGTGCGCAGGATGAGGTGCTGGCAGCCGCTGGCGCGTATGGCCTGTTCGCCATCGAGCTTGGTTCGGCCATAGACGCTCAGCGGCGCGGTCGGGGCATCTTCGGCGCGGGCGTCGCTGCCGCTGCCGTCGAAGTCATAGTCGGTGGTGTAGTGCAGCAGCAGCGCGCCCAAGGCCTTGGCCTCCAGCGCCAGCCGGGCCGGGGCCAAGGTGTTGATCTGACGGGCCAGTTCGGGCTCGCTCTCGGCCTTGTCGACGGCGGTGTAGGCGGCCGCATTGACGATGACCTGCGGCGCCTGGGCGCGCACGGTGGCGGCCAGCGCCTCGATGTCGGCGAGATCGGCACCTTGATGGCGATCCAGCGCAACCAGCTCACCCAGCGGCGCCAAGGCGCGCTGCAGCTCCCAGCCGACCTGGCCGTTCTTGCCCAGCAGCAGAATCTTCATGCGTGTCGTTCCTCAGGCACCGTACTGCTTGGACACCCAGTCGCGGTAGCTGCCGGACTGCACATGTTGGACCCAGTCGGGATGATCCAGATACCACTGCACGGTCTTGCGGATGCCGGTGTCGAAGGTCTCGGCCGGGCGCCAGCCCAGCTCGCGCTCGATCTTGCGGGCATCGATCGCGTAGCGGCGGTCGTGACCGGGACGGTCGGTGACATAAGTGATCAGGCGGGCGTAGGGGCCGGCCGGGTCGGGCCGCAGCTCGTCGAGCAGGGCGCAGACCGTCTTGACGATGTCGATATTGGCCTTCTCGTTCCAACCGCCGACGTTGTAGACCTCGCCGGGCTTGCCGCCGGCCAGCACGGCGCGGATCGCGCTGGCGTGGTCGGTGACGTAAAGCCAATCGCGGATCTGCTGGCCGTCGCCATAGACCGGCAGCGCTTTGCCGGCCAGCGCATTGACGATCATCAGCGGGATCAGCTTCTCGGGGAAGTGATAGGGGCCGTAGTTATTGCTGCAGTTGGTGGTCAGCACCGGCAGGCCGTAGGTGTGGTGCCAGGCCCGCACCAGATGGTCGCTGGCGGCCTTGCTGGCCGAGTAGGGGCTGTTGGGCTCGTAGGTCTTGGTCTCGGCAAAGGCGGGGTCGTCCTTGGCCAGCGAGCCATAGACCTCGTCGGTCGAGACATGGTGAAAGCGGAAAGCTGCCTTGTCTGCCTCGGGCAGCGGGTTCCAGTAGGCGCGCGCGGCCTCGAGCAGGGTGTAAGTGCCCTCGATATTGGTGCGCATGAAGGCGCCGGGGCCGCTGATCGAGCGGTCCACATGGCTCTCGGCGGCGAAATGCACGATGGCGCGCGGGCGGTGCTCGGCCAGCAGCTTGTCGATCAGTGCACGGTCGCAGACATCGCCCTGCACAAACACATGGCGGGCGTCGCCTTGCAGGCTGGCCAGGTTCTCGAGATTGCCGGCATAGGTCAGCGCATCGAGGTTGATGATTTTTTCATCGGACTGGCGCAGCCAGTCCAGCACGAAGTTGCTGCCGATGAAGCCGGCACCGCCGGTGACGAGGAGGGTCATGTCTTGCTCACTTTGTGATTAATTGCGGCCATAGGTGTCTTCGAAGCGCACGATGTCGTCCTCGCCCAGATAGGAGCCCGACTGTACTTCGATGATCTCCAGCGGCAGCTTGCCGGGGTTGGCCAGGCGGTGGGTCTGGCCCAGCGGGATATAGGTGCTCTGGTTCTCGGTCAAGAGGATGACCTTGTCGCCGTTGGTGACCTCGGCGGTGCCGGAGACGACGATCCAGTGCTCGGCGCGGTGGTGGTGCATCTGCAGGCTCAGCGTCGCGCCGGGCTTGACCATGATGCGCTTGACCTGGAAGCGCTCGCCCATATCGATGCTGTCATACCAGCCCCAGGGGCGGTGGACCTTGCGGTGCAGGGTCTGCTCGCCGCGCTGGCTGGCAGCTAGCTGCTGGACGATCTTCTTGACGTCCTGGCTCTTGCTGCGGTCGGCCACCAGCACGGCGTCCGCCGTCTCGACGACGACGATGTCATCGAGGCCGACCACGCTGACCAGGCGGCTGGTTGCGTGCACCAGGGTGTTGCGGCTGTCCTTGACGATGGCGTCGCCGCGGCTGGCGTTGCCATCGGCGTCCTTGGCCGTGACCTGCCAGACCGCCTCCCAGGCGCCCAGATCATTCCAGCCGGCATCGAGCTCGACCATGGCCAGAGGGATATCGCTGCCGGGGCAGTGCTCCATCACCGCATAGTCGACCGATTCGCTGGGCACGGCGGCGAACTCGGCCTTGCCCGGGCGCACGAATTTGTCGTCTGCCTTGCGGGCCGCGAAGGCGGCACGGGTGGCCTCCAGGATGTCGGGGCGGAAACGCTGCAAGGCCTTGAGCCAGGTGCTGGCACGCAGCACGAACATGCCGCTGTTCCAGTAGTAGCCCCCCTCGCGCAGATAGCCCTCGGCGGTGACGAGATCGGGTTTCTCGACGAACTGGGCCACGGCCAGGCCGGCGCCTGCCGCTTCGGCGCGGATATAGCCGTAGCCGGTCTCGGGCCGGTCCGGCGTGATGCCCAGGATCACGATGGCGCCGTCGGCGGCGCGGCGCACGGCCTGCTGCAGCGCAGCGGTAAAGGCTTCAGGCTGAGTGACGGTCTGGTCGGCCGGGGTCACCACCAGCACAGGGTCCGCGCCGCCTTCCATCGCCTGCAGAGCGGCCAATGTCATCGCCGGCGCGGTATTGCGGCCCATCGGCTCCAGCAGCACGGCACTGGGCTCGGCCTTGGTCTCGCGCAGCTGATCGAGCACCAGGAAGCGGTGCTCCTCGTTGCCGACGATCAGCGGGCCGGCCAGCGCCAGATCGGGCGAGGCCAGCGCGGCCAGCCGGGTGGCCGCCTGTTGGAACAGGCTGGTATTGCCCTCCAGCACCAGGAACTGCTTGGGGTAACCGGCCCGCGACAACGGCCACAGCCGCGTGCCGCTGCCGCCAGCCATGATGACGGGTTGGACTTGTATCGTGCTCATTCTTCGTATCCCTTGGGGTTCATGCTTTGCCAGCGCCAGCTGTCTTCACACATGCGGGCGAGGTCATGCTTGGCCTGCCAGCCAAGCCGCTGACGTGCCAGCGTGGGGTCGGCATAGCAGGCGGCCACGTCGCCAGCGCGGCGCGGCACCAGCTTGTAGGGCACGGCTTTCCCGCTGGCCGCCTCGAAGGCGCGCACGACCTCCAGCACGCTGTAGCCACGGCCGGTGCCCAGATTGGCGGTGATCGAGTCACGGCCGTCGAGCAGAAAGCGCAGCGCCGCAACATGGCCTTCGGCCAGATCGCTCACATGGATATAGTCGCGCACGCCGGTGCCGTCGGGCGTGTCGTAGTCGCTGCCAAAGACCTGCAGCTCGGCGCGCCGGCCCACGGCCACCTGGGTGACATAAGGCATCAGATTGTTCGGGATGCCGCGCGGGTCTTCGCCGATCAGGCCGCTCTCGTGCGCGCCGACCGGGTTGAAGTAGCGCAGCGCGGCGGTCTGCCAGTTTGGCTCGGCCGCACCCAGGTCGTGCAGAATCGTCTCGCCCATCAGCTTGGTGGCGCCGTAGGGGTTGACGGCCGACAGCGGGGCGTCCTCGCGCAGCGGCAGCGACTCGGGCGCGCCGTAGACGGTGGCGCTGGAACTGAAGACGATGCGCTCGCAGCCATGGCGGCGCATGGTCTCGCAGGTGTTGACCAGGCCGCCGAGGTTGTTGCGGTAATAGGCCAGCGGCATCGCGGTGGACTCACCGACCGCCTTGAAGGCGGCGAAATGCACGACCGCAGCGGGCTTGTGGCGGGCAAACACCGCCTCCATCGCTGCCGCATCACAGACATCGGCGCGCTCGAATTCGGGCGTGCTGCCGCCGAGCCGGGCCAGCCGCTTCAGCACCTCGGGCGAGCTGTTGGAGAAGTCGTCGACACCGACGACCTCGTGCCCGGCCGCCAGCAGGGCCAGCCAGGTGTGCGAGGCGATATAGCCGGTTGCGCCGGTCAGCAGGATCTTTTGGCTCATCGCTGCGATTCTTCAGCGCACCATCAGCTGCGCGTAGCAGCCGTAACTGTTGGCGCTGTACGGGGTGGACAGGATGGACAGGCCGGTGCGCTTGTCGCGGTTGAGCTGGCAGCCCAGGGTCGTGCTGCGGTTCACCGCCCAGCGGCCGCCCAAGCTCAGCGTGGTGGTCTTGTCGCCGGACTTGATTTGCGTGTTGAGGAAGGGGTCGGTGAGGTCTCGATCAGCGTAGTTCAGACCCGCGTCGAGAACGATCTTGCCGGTCAACTCGTAGCTGGCGTTGACCGAGGCGCTGGTCGTGATGCGGCTGTAGTCGCTGATCATGCCGTTGGTCGCGAACGAGGTCTCGTCACCGCTGTCCCGCATCAGGTTGCTGTTGATCAGCAGCTTGGCCGTGGGCTGCCATTTCCAGCTGATGCTGCCGGTGCCGCCGGAAAAGTCGCGCGATGAGGCCTGGCTGGCGTCGCGTTTGCCAAAGCTCAGTCGACCACTCAGGGTGCTGGCCCCGCTGGCCACCCAGGTGCCGGTCAGGTCGATGTCCTTGCGGGTGTAATCATCGGACTGGAAGCCATTGGCGACCGGTTGGAAGCGCGGGTATTTGCCGTCCGTGTACCGACCGGCGACGCCCAGGGTCAGGGCGCTGCTGGGCCGGTAGGTGACGCCCAGCGAGACGGCGTTCTGGCTGTAGTCATATCGGTTGTACTCGCTGGCCGAGTAGTCGCGTCGGCGGTGTGTCAGCGAGGCGTCCAGCGACAGCAGCGACACCAGGCCGTAGCGCACCGAGGCGCGGGCCTGGTCGGTTTGCTCGATGTTCTTCTTCGTGATCTCGGGTGCCCCATTGCCGGGGTTGAACTGGGCCAGGCTGCGGTTCGAGTTGACGCTCAGCTGGCCCGACAGCCGCTCTATCGTTTGCCAGTCAACACCTGCATTCAATGCGTAACCGTTGTTACGCAGTGATCTGTTGTTTTCATAGTGATTGGCGCGGATCGAGGCATCGCCGAACAGGCGCTGGCGGCCGATGCGCTGGTCCAGCCCGGCCAGCAAGGTGGCGGTGGTGACGTTGTCGCTATTGCTCGGCTGGCCGGGCGTGCTGCGGTAGATATTCGACACATGGGTCACGCCCAGGGAGGCACCGAGGTAGTAAGGGCTTTGCTGGGCCAGGGCCGGCAGCGCGCACAGCAGGCTGGCCGTCAGCAGGGTATATCGGTGTTGCGCCATATTCATCCAATCCTCCATTTCATTCAGAGCCGCGCGGCGCGCAATCAATAAGCGTGGCGGTCAAAAAGTACCAGTCGCACGGTGCGCACGATGATTTGCAAATCCAGGCCCAGCGACCAATTGCGCAGATACTCGAGGTCATATTCGACCCGGGCTTTCATCTTGTCGATGGTGTCGGTTTCGCCGCGCAGACCATTCACCTGGGCCCAGCCGGTGATACCCGGCTTGACCTTGTGGCGCACCATATAGGCCTTGATCAGCTGGCGATATTCCTCGTTGTGCGCGACCGCATGCGGGCGCGGTCCGACGATACTCATGCGGCCCTGCAGCACATTGATGAACTGCGGCAACTCGTCCAGCGAGGTGCGCCGGATGAAGGCGCCGAACTTGGTGATGCGCGGGTCGCCCTTGGTGGCCTGCTTGACCACCGCGCCGTTGTCCATGGCCCGCATCGAGCGGAACTTGTAGACGATGATCTCCTCGCCATCGAGGCCGTTGCGGCGCTGTTTGAAGATGATGGGACCGGGCGAGCTCAGCTTCACGCCGATCGCCAGGGCCAGCATGATGGGCGAGATCAGCACCAGGATGAGGCTGGCCAGCACCACATCGCTGATGCGCTTGATCAGCTCATTGGTGCCGGTGAACGGGGTTTCGCAGATACCCACGACCGGCACACCGTTCATATCCTGCAGACGGCCCTGGATGATGGAAATACCGAACACATCGGGCACGAAGAAGAGGGACGCGGTCGTGCCCTGCAACTGCTCCAGCAGCTGCACGATGCGCGGCTGCGACCCCAACGGCAAGGTGATATAGACCTCGCGCACGCCCAGCGCGCGCACCTGCTCGCTGACCTGGGCCAGCGTGCCCAGCAGCCGGTCGCTGGCGTCTGGGTGCAGGCGCTCGTCCTGGCGGTCGTCGAAGTAGCCGAGGAAATCGATGCCGCTGTCGCTGCCGTCACGCAGCGCCCGCGCCACCTTGGCGCCCAGTGGCCCGGCGCCGACGATCACGGCGGAGCGACGTGCCTCGGGGCGCGCGCCCATCCAGCGGCGCAGGCGCCGGCCGATCTCGATGGCCACCATCTGCGCCAGCGGCGTGATGATGGCCCACCACAGCAGCACCTCGTTCTCGAAATAGCCCATCGAGCTGGTGGCATAACCGCACAGCGCCAGAATCGCCAGCAGCATGACCCAGGAGCTCAGCACATCGATGCCGGCGCTGGCCGGATGCTCGGCAAAACGATTGCGGCCCGGAAATGTCAGCGCAAATATCAGCAGGCACAGGGTCAGTGTGGAGCGCAATACCGGTTCGTCGAAGAAGGCGTTGACGAGCAGATAGCTCAGGACAATGATGCCGGGTTCCAGAAAAGCGGCGATCAAGGATTCGACCGATTGCGGCGCGCTATAGAAAGTTCTTTTGTAACTGCGATCCTCGAACATCGTCCTTTTGCTCCTGGGCGTAGGTTTGGGCCTTGCGAAATGCAATACCCGCCAACTCACGCGCCCGCAACCTGCCTCCCATGGTCAGATCACGGACCGCGAATTCTCCCTCAATTCCTGTGACACGCCGCTCGCGCCTCACCCCCCTAACTCGCTGGGTCCGCGCGCCTGCCTACAATCCGAAACATGCTTCAAGACTGGTCCCACCTCTTCGCCCCGGCCGTGCAGGATCGCATCTGCCTGTTGCTCAATCATGTCATCGGGCGCGAGGCGGCCGCGACGGCCCGCCTGGCTCCCCATGCCGGCCGCGCCGTGCTGGTGCATCTGCGGGGCTGGCCGGCGCTGCTGCCGCCGGCTCCCGATCTGGTGCTAAGCATTACTCGTGCCGGCCTGCTGGAGCGGCTTGACGCCGCGCCGGCCGATGCCTTGCGCATCGAGCTCGACGCCTCCAACCCGGCCCTGCTAGCCCTGGGCAGCCTGACCGGCGAGCGACCCCAGGTCTCGGTGCAGGGCGACGCGGCGCTGGCCGGCGACATCAGCTGGCTGATGGACAACCTGCGCTGGGACATCGAGGATGATCTGGCCCAGCTGGTCGGCGCGATGCCGGCGCATCAGCTGGCCCGATGGGGCCGCGCGGCGTCTCAGGGGCTGGCGACGCTGGCGCGCGGCGCTGCCGGCCTGATGCCCGGGGGCTCCTCCGGGCGCGGCGGCGCATGAGGTATTTCGCCCGCCTGCTGGTCATCGTCTGGACGGTGCTGCGCTTCGGGCTCGACGAGCTCGCGCTCTCGGGTTTCCGCCAACGCCGCCTGCGCCTGCTGCGCCGCCTGATCTCGGTGGGCCGCAACTGGGACCAGCCGCGTGGCGTGCGCCTGCGCCTGGCGCTCGAGCATCTGGGGCCGATCTTTGTCAAGTTCGGCCAGGTCTTGTCGACCCGGCGCGATCTGGTGCCGGCCGACATCGTCGCCGAGCTCTCGCGGCTGCAGGACAATGTGCCGCCGTTCCCGGCCGCCGTGTCGCAGGCCCTGGTCGAGAAGGCCTTCGGCAAGCCGGTCGAGCAGCTGTTCAAGAGCTTCGATGCCGAGCCGGTGGCCAGCGCCTCGATCGCGCAGGTGCATTTCGCGGTGCTGCACGACGGCCGCGAAGTTGCGGTCAAGGTCTTGCGGCCCGGCATGCTGGACATCATCGAAGACGATATGGCCCTGCTGCGCACCGTGGCCGGCTGGGTCGAGCGGCTCTCGGCCGACGGCCGGCGTCTGAAGCCGCGCGAGGTGGTGGCCGAGTTCGATACCTATCTGCATGACGAGCTCGATCTGGTGCGCGAGGCCGCCAATGCGGCCCAGCTGCGCCGCAATATGGCCGACCTCAATCTGGTGATGGTGCCGGAGATGCACTGGGAGCTGTGCAGCTCCGAGGTCATCGTGATGGAGCGCATGTCGGGCGTGCCGATCTCGCAGCTCGAGCGTCTGCGCACCGCCGGCATCGACATCAAGAAGCTGGCCCGCGACGGCGTCACGATCTTCTTCACCCAGGTGTTCCGCGACGGCTTCTTTCACGCCGATATGCACCCGGGCAATATCCAGGTCAGCCTGGACGCGGCCACCTTCGGCCGCTATATCGCGCTGGACTTCGGCATCATCGGCACCCTCACCGAGGTCGACAAGGAATACCTGGCGCAGAACTTCATCGCCTTCTTCCGGCGCGACTACAAGCGCGTCGCCGAGCTGCACATCGCCTCGGGCTGGGTGCCGCCCCAGACCCGGGTCGACGAGCTGGAGAGCGCGGTGCGGGCCGTCTGCGAGCCGCATTTCGACCGGCCGCTGAAGGACATCTCGCTGGGCCAGGTGCTGATGCGCTTGTTCCAGACCTCGCGCCGCTTCAATGTCGAGATCCAGCCGCAGCTGGTGCTGCTGCAGAAGACGCTTTTGAATATCGAGGGCCTGGGCCGCCAGCTCGACCCCGATCTGGACCTCTGGGCCACGGCCAAGCCCTTTCTGGAGCGCTGGATGAACGAGCAGGTCGGCTGGCGCGCCTTCGTCAATCAGCTGACCAAGGAGGCGCCGCGCTATGCCCAGCTCTTCCCCGAGCTGCCGCGGCTGTTGCATGACAGCCTGAAGAAGCAGGCCGGCCCGCAGGACAGCCAGCTGCTGCTGGCCCTGCTGCGCGAGCAGCGTCGCACCAACTGGCTGCTGCGTGCGGTGCTCTACACCGGCATCGGCTTCACTTTCGGCCTGGTGCTGGCACAGATCCTGGTGCGCGGCGGTCTGCTGAGCTGAAGCACCGCGCCGCGAAAAAACGCCGAAAACCGCCGGACAAGCGGGCTTACACCGCTGTTGCCCGGCTCGGCTTTGCGCTTAGGCTGATGCCGTGCTGACGTCTTGCCGCCTTCCCCTCGTCCATGCCTGGCTTGGCGTGGTGCTGTGCTGGCTGTCGCTGGCACCGGCCTGGGCCGGTGCGCTGCAGACCCTGCGTTTTGATCATTGGGGTGCCGAACAGGGCCTGGCCGACGAGGCCGTGGTCAGCGCGCTGCAGGACAGCCGCGGCCTGATGTGGCTGGGCACGACCGATGGCCTGCTGCGCCATGATGGCCGGCGCGCCCGCGTCTTCAGCGCCGACCCGACCGATCCGGCCACGCTGAGCCATGTGCTGGTCTATGCGCTGCTGGAGGCGCCGGCCGGCACCTTGTGGGTGGGCACCGGCGCGGGCCTGGACCAGATCGATCTGGCCACCGACACGCTGCGCCGCCATGCCTTGCCGGCCAGTCTGGCGCCGCAGCAGCGCCGGGTGCAAGCCTTGCTCGCCGGCCGCGAGGGGCGCTTGTGGGTCGCGGCCACCGGCGGCCTGTTCAGTTTCGAGCCGGCCACCGGGCGCTTCACGCCGGTGGCGCTGCCACCCGCACCTGGCGGGGCCGCCGAGCCACTGCGCGCGATGATTGCCGATGGTGAAGAGGGCTTGTGGCTGGCACTGGGCGCGCGGCTGCTGCGGCTCGGGCCGGATGGCCGGCCGCGCCAGCAATGGCCGCTGGTGCCGGCACCCGACGGCACGGCGCCAGCGGTGCGCAGCCTGGCGCTCGACGGCCAGGGTCGGCTCTGGGTTGGCACCCATGCCGGCGTTCAGCTGATCGATGCCCGCAGCGGCGAGGCCGGCGATCTGCCGCGCCGGCTGGGGCTGCCGGGCGACACGATTTACGCGCTGCGGCGTGATGCCGAACAGTCGATCTGGATAGGCTCCGGCAGCCAGGGGCTGTGGCGCTGGCGCGCGGGCGCGCCGGCCGCCGAGCATTTCGGCCATCACGCGGCCATGCCCCGCAGCCTCAGCCACGACGGTGTGGCCTCGATCTACCAGGATCGCAGCGGCGTGCTGTGGGTCGGCACCTGGGGCGGCGGGCTGAATCTGGCCGATCTGGGCAGCGCCGGCTTTCGCAGCTATCTCGCGGTGCCCGGTGAGCCCGGCAGCCTGTCGCACCCGCTGGTGCAGGCGGTGCTGCCCGATGGGGCCTGGCATGCCTGGGTGGGCACGTTCGGCGGCGGCCTGAACCGGCTGCACCTGCTCAGTGGCGCGGTCGAGCGATTGAGCGCCGCGCAGCTGCCGATCACCCATATCAAGGCCTTGCTGCAGCAGCCCGGCAAGGGGCTGTGGGTGGGCGGCGAGGGCGGGCTGTGGCTGCTGGAGCTGCCCGGCCGGCGGGCCCGCCGCATCGAGCTGGGCACCAGCGCGCCGGCCGGCCTGTCGATCAGCGCGATGCTGCTGGATGCCCAGGGCCGGCTCTGGGCCGCCAGCGCGGCCGGTCTGCACCGGCTCTCGCCCGATGGCGGCCTGCGGACTTTCCGCAGCAGCTCGCCGGCCCCGGCGCTCAGCCATGACACGATCGACTGCCTGCTGCAGGACCGAGAGGGCCGGCTGTGGGTAGGCAGCAAGGGCGGGCTGCAACTGTGGGACGAGCAGCGCGAGGGCTTTGTCCAGCCGCTGCAGGCGGACGCTGAAATGCCGACACCGCAGGAGCTGATGGTGCAAAGCCTGCGCCAGGATGGCGCCGGCCGCCTCTGGCTGGGCACCCAGCTGGGGCTGTATCAGCTGGTCGAGGCCGGTGGCGGGGGCTGGCGCCTGCAGTCCTGGCGCGGCGTGGCCGGCATGCCCAAGGGCTGGGTCAACAATCTGGAGGCTGCGGCCGACGGTTCGCTCTGGATGAGCAGCCCACAGGGCCTGCTGCGGCTCGACCCCAACCGCAGCCAGGCGCGGCTCTATCCCTCGCGCAGCGGGCGTTTTGACGGTGCCTTCAATTTCGGCGCGTCGGCGCGGGGCGATGATGGCAGCCTGTTCTACGGGACCCGGGGCCTGCTGCATTTCCATCCCGAGACGTTGCGCGACAACCCGACCGCTCCGGAGGTGCTGCTGTCTGATCTGCGGGTGTTCAATCGCTCGCTGCTGGCCGAGCCGCGACCCGGCGAGGCAGCGCCGCTGCGCCTGCAGACGCCGCTGGCCGAGCTGCGCGAGCTGACGCTGAGCCACCGCGAGGCCATGCTCAGCTTCGAGCTGAGTGCGCTGCATTTCTACCAGCACGGCCTGGCCCGCTATGCCTGGCGGCTCGAAGGCTTCGATCAGGACTGGATCGAGGGTGCGGCAGGCGAGGGTCTGGCTACCTACACGAATCTGGATCCGGGCCGCTACCGCCTGTATGCGAAAGCGGCCAGCCCGGACGGGGTCTGGGGGCCAGAGCGGCTGCTGCTGAGCCTGGAGATGACGCCGCCCTGGTGGCGCCATGCCGGCTTTCGCGTGGGCATGGCGTTGCTGCTGCTTTCGGTGCTGGCGCTGGCCTGGCGGCTGCGGCTGCGCGCGCTGCGCGCCGCGCAGCTGCGGCTGGAGCGCGAAGTGGCGCAGCGCACCGCCGAGGTGGAGCAGGAAAAACGCGGCGCCGAGCGGGCCCGCCATAACATCGCGCTACTCAGCGAGATCGGGCGCCAGATCACCGCTTCACTGGATGCTGAGGCGATCTCGCAAACGCTGTACCGCCATGTTGAGACGCTGATGGATGCCGGTGCCTTCGGCATCGGCCTGGTGCGCTGGGACGAGCGGCGCATCGACTTCGACTTCGTGATGCAGCGCGGCGAGCGCTTCAAGCCCTATCAGCGCAGCCTCGACGCGGCCGAGCAGCCGGCCACCCAGTGCGTGCTGGGTGCACGCGAGCTGCGCATCGGCGATCTCGATCGCGACAACCGCGAACTCGACGCCGTGACGCGCCAGCGTGTCGGCCAGCAGCGGCTGCAGCTGGAAAGCGGGGCCGAGCCGGGGCAGGCGCGTTCGGCCCTGTATGTGCCTATGCTGCTGAAGCAGCAGGTGGTCGGCGTCGTCAGCGTGCTCAGCGAACGTGCCGATGCCTACACCGAGACCGATCTGGACATGCTGCGCACGCTGGGCGCCTATGCGGCGGTGGCGCTGGACAATGCCGAGGCCTACCGGCGTCTGCAGCTGACGCAGACCATGCTGGTGCAGCAGGAGAAGCTGGCGTCGCTGGGCGCGCTGGTGGCCGGCGTGGCCCATGAGCTGAACACTCCCATAGGCAACAGCCTGCTGGTGGCCAGCACGCTGGACGACAACAGCCGCCGCTTTGCCGAGCAGGCCGGCAATGGCACGCTGCGACGCTCCGAGCTGGAGCGCTTTTGCACCAGCACCCAGGAGTCCGCCGGCCTGCTGGTGCGCAGCCTGGACAGCGCGGCCCGGCTCGTGGCGAGCTTCAAGCAGCTGGCGGTGGACCAGACCTCGGACCAGCGCCGCCGCTTCGAGCTGCGCAAGGTCTGCGAGGAGGTGGCGCTGACCCTGGCCAACCGCCTGCGCCGCGACGAGCACCAACTGCGCCTGGAGGTGCCCGAGGGCTTGGTGATGGACAGCTATCCCGGCCCGCTGGGCCAGGTGCTGAGCAACCTGGTGCTCAATGCGCTGCTGCACGGCTTCGGCGAGCGGCCGGGCGGGCTGATGGTCTTGCAGGCGGAGCTGCAGGCTAGCGCGCAGCTGCGGCTGCGCTTCAGCGACAACGGCGCCGGCATCGCGCCCGAGCATCTGGGCCGGGTTTTTGACCCCTTCTTCACCACCAAGCTGGGCAGCGGCGGCAGCGGCCTGGGCCTGCACATCTGCTACACCATCGTGCACTCGCTGCTGGGCGGGCAGATCAGCGTGCGCAGCGAGGCCGGGCAGGGCTGCTGCTTCGAGCTGCTCTTGCCCCTGGTGGCGCCCAAGTCGGCCGATTGAGGGCTACACTTGCGCGCTTTTTTTGTGTTGGTGCTGGCGCGGATCTTGCGCTGGTGTTGGCGGATTGATGTTGTCAACCTGATGGGAGCTCGGCCGTGCTGGTGACCTTTGTCGTTCTCTACATGCTGATCACGATAGGCATCGGCCTGTTTGCCGCGCGCCGCGTGCACAACGCCAAGGACTATCTGGTGGCCGGTCGCAGCCTGCCGCTGTACATGAATGTGGCCACGGTGTTCGCCACCTGGTTCGGCGCCGAGACGGTGCTGGCGGTATCCGCCACCTTCGCGATGGACGGCCTGTCGGGCATCCCCGGCGACCCCTTCGGCGCCTCGGCGGCGCTGTTCCTGGCGGCCCTGCTGTTCGCCCGGCTGTTCTACCGGCTGAACCTGCTGACCATCGGCGACTTCTACAAGAAGCGCTATGGCAAGGGCGTCGAGGTGCTGACCAGCATCGCGATCACGCTGAGCTATCTGGGCTGGACCTCGGCCCAGATGACGGCGCTAGGCCTGGTGATTCATATCCTGTCGGGCGGCGCGATCGAGCTCAACCACGCAATCCTCGGTGGCGCGGCCATCGTGATGGTCTACACGATGTTTGGCGGCATGTGGTCGGTGGCCTTCACCGATCTGTTCCAGACCGTCATCATCATCATCGGCCTGAGCCTGGTGGCCTATATGGTGGGTGATCTGGCCGGCGGCGTCGGCCCGGTGGTCTCGCATGCAATCGAGGCCGGCAAGCTGAACCTGATCCCGCCGGAGGCGGACGGGGCGATGATCTGGGCGATTGCGGCGGGCTTTCTGACCGTGGCCTTTGGCTCGGTGCCCCAGCAGGACGTGTTTCAGCGCATGACCAGCGCCAAGGACGAGAAGACCGCGGTGCGCGGCACCGTGATCGGCGCGAGTGTCTACCTGCTGTTTGCCGCCGTACCGATCTACATCGCCTACTCGGCCCTGGTGATGGACCCGAATCTGGCCCAACTGTTCGGCTCGGAGGACGGCCGCGCGGTGCAGCGCATCCTGCCGGACCTGATCCTCAACAAGATGCCGGTCTGGGTGCAGGTGATGTTCTTCGGCGCCTTGCTGTCGGCCATCTTGTCGACCGCCAGCGGCACCCTGCTGGCGCCCACCGCCACCTTCACCGAAAACGTGCTCAAGCCCTTCGCCCCGCATATGAGCGACAGGCAGTTCCTTCTGACCCTGCGCATCGTGCTGGTGACTTTCACGTTGGGCGCGCTGCTGTTCGCGCTGAACTCGCGCTCGACCATGTACGAGATGGTGCAGAACGCCTACAAGGTGACCCTGGTGGCCGCCTTTGTGCCGCTGGTGGCCGGTGCCTTCTGGAAGCGCGCCTCCACCCAAGGCGCGTTCTGTTCCATCCTGCTGGGCCTGCTGTTCTGGATCGGCGCCGAAATGACCGCAGCCGAGGCCATGGTGCCGCCGCAACTGGTGGGTTTTGCCGCCTCGGTGATCGGCATGCTGCTGGGCTCGCTGGCGCCGCAACTGCTCAAGCCCGCCGGCCATTCGATCGAGGCGGCCATCAAGCACGAGCAGGCGCTGGCGCACGGCCACAAGCACTGAGATTTGCCCTGGGATTTCGCGTCTGAATCTCCCGGGGGCCGGCGCCGCTGCGCCGGCCCTTATAATTTCGCGTTTCAAATCAACGGTTTAGACCATGCCTATCTACGCCTACCGCTGCGCCTCCTGCGGTCACGCCAAGGATGTGCTGCAGAAGATGTCTGACGCACCGCTGTCCGTCTGCCCGGCCTGTGGGGCCGAGAGCTTCAGCAAGCAGGTCACGGCGGCCGGATTCCAGCTCAAGGGTTCGGGCTGGTATGCCACCGATTTCAAGGGCGGCGCGGCCGCCCCCGCAGCCGCTGCAGCTGCACCGGCCGCGCCGGCCAGCAGCGAGCCGGCCGCCAGCACGCACACCTGCGGGAGCTCTTGTGCCAGTCACTGAGCCCGGTGCCGGCCCGCGAGGAGTCCTGTGAAGAAGTACATCATCGCCGGCCTGCTGGTCTGGCTGCCGCTGGCCATCACCATCTGGGTGCTGATGTGGGTGCTGGGCATCATCGATGCCGTGTTCGCGGCCTTGCTGAGCGCCTCGCAGGCGCTGCTGCCGCAAAGCCTGCACGCCAGCATCGAGACCTTGCGTCATATCCCGGGCCTGGGTCTGGTGATTCTGGTGACCGCGCTGCTGCTGACCGGCGTGTTCGTGACGAATATCTTCGGCCAGTGGCTGTTCCGCCAGTGGCACCGGGTGCTGTCCAACACGCCCATCGTCAAGAGCATCTACAACTCGGTCAAGCAGGTTTCGGACACGCTGTTCTCCAGCAGCGGCAATGCCTTTCGCGAGGCGGTACTGGTGCAGTACCCGCACCAGGGCTCGTGGACGATTGCCTTCGTCACCGGCCGGCCCAGCCATGAGGCGGCCCGGCATTTCGCCGAAGAGCATGTCAGCCTCTATGTGCCGACCACGCCCAACCCGACCTCGGGCTTTTTCCTGATGATGCCGCGCGCCAGCGTGCGGCCGCTGGACATGAGCGTCGACGCCGCCCTCAAGCACATCATCTCGATGGGTGTGGTGCCGCCGTCCGAGCCGGGAGTGGCCCGAAATTGACCGGGCTGAGCACCCCGGCAAGTGCTCAGCCCTGAGGGGGCCGGTTCCTGACCGAGAAACCCCGCCAGCGCCCCACAAGCCCGGACCCCCGGCCGCGCCCGCACCAGCGGCCACCCAAGATTTCGGAGAACACCATGCGAACCTGTTATGCCGGCCAAGTCAGCGAGAAGCTGCTCGACCAAACCGTGACCCTGATGGGCTGGGCCCACCGCCGCCGCGACCATGGCGGCGTGATCTTCATCGACCTGCGCGATCGCGAAGGCATCGTGCAGATCGTCTGCGACCCCGATCGCGCCGAGATGTTCAAGATCGCATCCGATGTGCGCAACGAGTTCTGCCTGAAGATCGTCGGCAAGGTGCGCGCGCGCCCGGCCGGCACCGAGAATGCGGCCCTGACCAGCGGCAAGGTCGAGGTGCTGTGCCTGGAGCTGGAAGTGCTGAACCCCTCGGTGACGCCTCCGTTCCAGCTCGACGACGAGAACCTGTCGGAGACGACGCGTCTCACGCATCGTGTGCTGGATCTGCGCCGCCCCTATATGCAGAACAACATGATGCTGCGCTACCGCGTGGCCATGGAGGTGCGCAAGTTCCTCGACGAGCAGGGCTTTGTCGACATCGAGACGCCTATGCTCACCAAGAGCACGCCGGAAGGTGCGCGCGACTATCTGGTGCCCAGCCGCGTGCATGACGGCATGTTCTTCGCGCTGCCGCAGTCGCCCCAGCTGTTCAAGCAGCTGCTGATGGTGGCCGGCTTCGACCGCTATTACCAGATCACCAAGTGCTTCCGCGACGAGGACCTGCGCGCCGACCGCCAGCCCGAGTTCACCCAGATCGATATCGAGACCTCCTTCCTGACCGAAGAAGAGATCCGCGCGATGTTCGAGGGCATGATCCGCCATGTCTTCCGCAAGGCGCTGAACGTCGAGCTGGGCGACTACCCGGTGATGAAGTACTCGGAAGCGATGCACCGCTTCGGCTCGGACAAGCCCGATCTGCGCGTCAAGCTCGAGTTCACCGAGCTGACCGATGTGATGGGCGATGTCGACTTCAAGGTCTTCTCGACCCCGGCCACCACCAAGGGCGGCCGCGTCGTCGCGCTGCGCGTGCCCGGCGGCGCCGCGATGAGCCGCGGCGAGATCGACAGCTACACCGAGTTCGTCAAGATCTACGGCGCCAAGGGCCTGGCCTGGATCAAGGTCAACGAGGTGGCCAAGGGTCGCGAAGGCCTGCAGAGCCCCATCGTCAAGAACCTGCACGACCAGGCGATTGCCGACATCCTGAGCCGCACCGGCGCGCAGGACGGCGACCTGATCTTCTTCGGTGCCGACAAGGCCAAGGTCGTCAACGACGGCATCGGCGCGCTGCGCCTGAAGATCGGCCACAGCGAGTTCGGCAAGAGCACGGGCCTGTTCAACGATGTCTGGGCGCCGCTTTGGGTGGTGGACTTCCCGATGTTCGAGCAAGACGAGGAGGGCGGTCGCTGGAACGCGGTGCACCACCCCTTCACCGCGCCCAAGGACGGCCACGAGGACCTGATGACCACCAGCCCGGGCGAGTGCATCGCCAAGGCCTACGACATGGTGCTCAACGGCTGGGAACTGGGCGGTGGCTCGGTGCGCATCCACAAGGCCGAGGTGCAGAGCAAGGTGTTCAGCGCGCTGAACATCGGCCCCGAGGAAGCGCAGGAGAAGTTCGGCTTCCTGCTGGACGCGCTCCAGTACGGCGCGCCCCCGCACGGCGGCCTGGCCTTCGGTCTGGATCGCATCGTCACGATGATGACCAAGGCCGATTCGATCCGCGACGTGATCGCCTTCCCGAAGACCCAGCGCGCCCAGTGCCTGCTGACCGGCGCACCGAGCCATGTCGACGAGAAGCAGCTGCGCGAGCTGCACATCCGCCTGCGCAATGCCGCTGGCGTGACGCCGGCCTGATGAAGGCCGGGCCGGCCGTCCTTGCTGCCTGCAACAAGGACGGCCGGCACCTTAGGCGGACGCCTCGGCGAGCAGCCAGTCCCTGAACGCCGCCACCCGCCCGGAGCACTCGGCGCGGTGGATGACGTAGTAGGCCAGCGGCGACGGCACCGAGATCTCCGGGAACAGGCGGACCAGGCGTCCGCTGACGACATCATCATGGGCCATCACGCTGCGAGCCAGCGCGATCCCCTGGCCCTCGATCGCCGCCTGCAGCACCGCTGCGGAGTTGTTGATCTTCATGCCCCGCTGGGCAGCCACCCCGGACACGCCGGCCCTCGCGAGCCAGTCCTGCCAGCCGGGAAAGTCCGCATGCCCGTCTATCGACAGGTCGTGGATCAACGTCTGCCGGCTCAAGTCCTTGGGCGCTTGCAGCCGTCCTGCCGCCAGTAGCCTGGGTGAGCAGACGGGGTAGACCTCTTCCTCCATCAGCTTGCTCGCCTGCAGACCCGTCCAGTGTCCGGTGCCGTAGCGCACGCCCACATCGATTTTCTGGGCAACGAAGTCGACCGGTTTTAAGCTCGTGTCCAGGCGCACATCGGTGTCGGGCCAGGCGGCTTGGAAGCCGTCGATGCGTGGCAACAGCCATTTGGCGGCAAAAGCCGGGCTGACCGTGATGGTCAAGACGCTGTTGGCGGCGCCTTCTCTGAGTCGCTCCAGACCCGAGCTCAGGCGCTCGAAGCCGGCCCGAATGTCCGGCAAGGCCTGTTCCGCGGACTCGGTGGCGATGAGTCGCGTGCGCCCGCTGCTGGCGCGCAGAAAAAGCGCCGTGCCCAGCCAGTCTTCAAGGGCTCTGACGAGCTGACCGACCGCCGCAGGCGTGACGTGTAGTTCGGCTGCGGCAGCCGCAAAGCTCTGGTGCCGGGCGCTCGCCTCGAAGGCGCGCAGCGCGTTGAGGTGGACGGGTGACTTCATCGCGATAAATATTTTCTTTTCTGTTGAGAGACTTTATCTCGTTTGCCGCGAACTGCGGAGCCAGAAAGAATGATCGGCACAGCGACAGAAAACCTGCTTTGCGGGAGTTGTCTTGCTGGGGCGCCTTCATCGAAGGCAAATGGTTTTTCTTTCTACGGAGTATCCGCATGAGCAATCAATTCAAGGGCAAGAAGCTGCTGGTGGTGGGTGGCACGAGCGGCATCGGCTTGCAGACCGCCAAGATGGTGCTGGCCGAGGGCGGTCGCGTCGTGGTCGTGGGCCAGCGTGCCGACAAGGCCGAAGCTGCCCACAAGGCATTGGCCGAGCTGGGCTCGGCCGCGGTCATCAGCGCCGATATCGGCCGCAGCGAGGGGCTGACCGGTCTGCTACAGCGCCTCGACAACGAGCATGCTGACATCGATCTGCTGGTCAACGCGGCCGGCGTGTTCTTTCCGAAACCGTTTCTGCAGCACCTGGATGCGGACTACGAGCAGTACATGGCGCTGAACAAGGCCTTCTTCTTCATCACACAGAAGGTCGCCGCCCAGATGGTTGCTACGGATCGCCCGGGTGCGATCGTCAATATCGGCTCGATGTGGGCGCGGCAGGCCATTGCGGCAACGCCATCGTCGGCCTACTCGATGGCCAAGGCGGGCCTGCATTCGCTGACCCAGCACCTGGCCATGGAACTGGCCCCGAAGCGCATCCGGGTCAACGCGGTGTCGCCGGCCGTCGTGCAGACGCCGATCTACGAAGGCTTCATCCCCAAGGCCGAAGTGCAGGGTGCGCTGCAAGGCTTCAATGCTTTTCATCCGCTCGGGCGTATCGGAACGCCGACGGACATCGCCGAAGTTGTGACCTTTCTGCTGTCGGAGCGGGCTGGCTGGGTGACCGGCGCGGTGTGGGATGTCGACGGCGGCGTGATGGCGGGCCGCAACTGATCGTCCCGGCTATGCTGTGCGCCTCGCATCTGGAAGCAGGCATGAACAAGACCGATCTGGGATCCACACTGGGCTTGGCTGAGAGGGCGCGCTGGGAGCGCATCGTGATGCGCCATCCGGCGCTGGCCCTGCCCAAGCTGCGCGCTGCGATGCGCCAGCGCGACCCCTGCCGCGCCCGCGCCGCCTTGCTGGGCGCGGTCTTCGTGCTCGAACGCTGGGGTCGCGCGGCCGAGCTGCAGGCCGAGCTGCAGCAGGCGCTGCAGCAGGCGCAGGCGCAGCGCGCGCTGGCCGAGGCCGCCGAGCTCAGCGAGGCGCTGGGCCGGCTGCATTACCAGCGTGGTGACTACAGCCAGGCCTGCACCGCCTGGAGCCAGACCCTGGACTGGGCCAGTGATGATGCCCGCAGTGCCTGCCTGGCTCGCATCGGCCTGGCTCATCTTTGCTATGCGCTGGGCGACTGGGCGCGCGGCGGCCGGGTGCTGGACCAGGCCGAACTGCATTACGCGAAACTGCCGCGCGACCCCTATATGCGCGCCAAGATCGCGCTGAACCGCGCCGCCTCGCTGCGTGCTACGCAGGGACCGCAGGCGGCGCTGCCCGAGCTCGACGAGGCGCTGACGGCGGCCCGCCGCGCCGGCCACCGCGACTACCGCGCCGAGGCCACCTACCAGCACGCGCGCTGCGCCCGTGACAGCGGCGATTTGGCGCAGGCCCTGAGCCTGGCCCAGCAAGCGCTGAGCCTGGCGCAGGGCTGCGGCTACCGCTGGCTGCAGGCCAATGCGGCGCTGCTGCTGTCCGAGCTGCAGCGCGGCGATGTGGCGCTGGGCTGGGCCGGGCAAGCCCTGACCCTGGCTGAGGCTCTGCAGTCGCGGCCCTTGCAGGCGGCGGCTCATGGGCGGCTGGGCGAACTGATGCGCGAGCAGGGCGAACTGGGCCCGAGCTGGCACCATATGCAGCAGCGCCAGCGCCTGGAGTCCAGCCTGCACCAGGGCCAGTTGCCGGCCCAGCTGGAGGCGCTGGCCCGTTTCGATACCGACCCGCTGGGCGCCGATGCCTTGCTGCTGAGCCTGTCCAGCCAGGTCTGGACACTGGCCGGCGCGGCCGACTTCGAACGCGCCTGGGCGCGTCTGCGGCCGCAGCTGATTGAGGCGCTGGGTCTGCAGCAGCTGCAGCTGTGGTGGGAGCGTGAGGGTGACGGGCTCTATCACGGCCTGGACGGGGCGCCTGCGAGTCGGCCCTTGCAGGCCGGCCGGATGCCCGCTTACCTGGACGCGCTGACGCGGGCCGACGAAGCCCTGCAGTGCGGCAGCGCCGAGCAGCATCCCTGGCGTGCCGAGCTGGACGAGGCCCTGGCCGACGCGGCCGGCCGGGCGCGCCTGGAGCTGGGCCTGCGCCTGAACGGCCATGTCGTGGCCTTGCTGTGGCTGCAGCGCGAGGGCGGGGCTGCCTGGTCGCGCGCCGACATCAGCCGCGCCGAGCGTCTGGCCGCGCTGCTGGCACGGCTGCTGGCCTCGCTGGCGCCGGTCGGCAAGGCCCAGCCGCAGCGGCTGGCCTTGGGCGAGCTCGCGACGCTGGCTGGCCATGCCGAGCGCATCAGCGAGCTGCTGGCCGGCGAGGTGATCAACCGCCAGCAACTGCTCGATCTGGCCGGCCAGATCCGTGCCGGTGCGGCGCGGATCGAGCGCGCGCTGCGCGAGAGCTGAGGAGGCTCAGCGCGAGCGCAGCGGCAGCGGCGCGCCGCTCTTGACGCTGCGGATCGCGAAGCTGCTGTTGATGTCCTGCACCACCGGCAGGGCCTGCAGCCGGCGCACGATCAGCTCGTAGTCGCTGAGCTCGCCGACCACCACCTCGAGCAGATAGTCGTGGCTGCCCGAGACCACATGGCAGCTGATCACCTCGGCCATCGCCTGCATCGCAGCCTCGAACTGCTGGACCGCATCCTCGCGGTGGTGCATCAGCCTCACATTGACGAAGACCGTGGTCGCCAATTGCACCGTCTTGCGATCCAGCACCGCGCGGTAGCCGGCGAGCAGTCCGCCGTCTTCCAGGCGCTTGAGCCGGCGCGCGCAGGGGCTTTGCGACAGGCCCACCCGCTCGGCCAGCTCGGCAATCGTCAGCCGGCCCTCGCGCTGCAGCAGCTCCAGCAATTGGGTGTCGATACGGTCCATGGCTTGAATCAGTCAATGAATGGCGAATTATTGGCTGAACAAGCCTTCATCAGGTCAATTCATGGATGAGATGGGCTGAAACCACCAGGGAAGGCGCTCGAAAATTGAGCCTGTTCCTACCCCTGTTGCTGATGTCTTCTCCTGCGTCCCCGGGCCTGATCGGCTCCCCCTCGACCACGACCGCGCGCCCCGAACTGGTTGGCTGGGCCGCGCTGGCCCTGACCCTGCTGATCTGGGCCGGCTTCTTCATCTCGCTGCGTGCCGGCGCGCGGGCTTCGCTGCCGCCGGCCGAGCTGGCCCTGCTGCGTTTCGGGCCGGCCGGCTTGCTGCTGGCGCCGCTGCTGTGGCGCAGGCGCGCCCGTTTCGCGGTACTGCCCGCGCGGCTGTGGCTGCTGATCGTTGCCGGCGCCGGCCTGCCTTACTTTCTGATCGCCGGCTGGGGCATGCGTCACGCGCCGGTGGCCGACGGCGCCACCTTGATCCCGGGCACCTTGCCGCTGTTCACCGCCTTGCTGGTGGCGGCCCTGCATGGGCGCCAGGCCCTGGCGCGCTGGCCGGCCCTGCTGTGCATCGCGGCCGGCGTCGCGACCATGCTGGCGCTCAAATCCGGCCAGGCCGGCCTGGCCCAGGGCTATGGCCTGTTCCTGCTCGGCAGCCTGATGTGGTCGGCCTACACCCTGGCTCTGCGCGAGGCGCGGCTGGCGCCGCTGGAGGCGGCGGCGCTGATCTCGACGGTGTCGCTGGCCCTGCTGCTGCCCTGGTTGGTCTGGCAGTTGGCACAGGGGCCGCTGCTGCTGCCGACCCTGTCGCACGAACAGCTGCTGCTGCAAGTGCTGCTGCAAAGCGTCGGCGTCGGCCTGGTCTCGACGCTCAGCTATGGCTATGCCGTGGCCCGCCTGGGCGCGCAGCGCAGCGCCAGCATGGGCGCGCTGACGCCGGTGCTGGCCAGCCTGCTGGCCCTGCCGCTGTTCGGCGAGCGGCCCGAGGCGGCCAGCCTGCTGGGCATGGGGCTGATCGTCTCGGGCGTGCTGTGGAGCCAGCGCCAGCGCTGAGCGAGGGCCGCAGCCCTCACAGCCCCTCGATCTGCATCGCCGGCCGGGCCTGGACCCGGTCCAGCCATTGCTGCACATGGGCGTGGCCGGCGACCGGCGCGCCGATATAGACGCTGTAGCCGATCACCGAGCCGACCAGCAGGTCCACCATCGAATACTCGGCGCCCAGCATCCAGGGCTGGCGCGCCAGCCGCGCGTCCAGCAGGGCCAGCAACTCATTCAGCCCGGCGCGGGCCTCGTCCGCATGGGGACCGCTGCGCAGTGCTTCTTTGCCCATGGTCGCGAGCTGCAGGCGCACCAGCACCGCGCCGTAGCTGACATAGGCCCAGGCACACCAGGACAGGGCCTCCAGCCGTTCGGGCGTGCCGGCCGCCGGCCACAGCCCGCGCTCGACCCCATAGGTCTCGCCCAGCCACAGCTGGATGGCCAGGGCCTCGAACATCGGCGCGCCATCGACCGTCAGCGTCGGCACCTTGCCGTTCGGGTTCAGCGCCAGATAGTCCGGGCGATGCTGCTCGCCGGCCCGGATGTCAATCTTGACCCGCTCGTGCGGCAGACCCAGCTCGGCCAGCGCGCAGGCGACGGGGGTGGCGCTGGACATCGGGTGCCAGTACAGAACGATGGACATGGTGTGCTCTCCTTGTGAGGCGTCGGCACAGCGCCGACGACGTGTTCAATGTAGAAGGCATTGCGGACAGATTCGGCCCTCAATCAAAGCTACAGTGACCGGATGCTGAGTGCCTCCACCCGACTGCTGCAACTCCTGTCCCTGTTGCAGGCTCGCCGCCATTGGGCCGGGCCCGAGCTGGCCGAGCGCCTGGCCGTGCATCCACGCACCCTGCGGCGCGATATCGACCGGCTGCGCGAGCTGGGCTATCCGGTGGCGGCCAGCAGCGGCGTGGCCGGCGGCTATGCCTTGCGGCCGGGCCAGGCCCTGCCGCCGCTGCTGCTGGACGACGAGGAGGCGCTGGCTGTCGCGATCGCGCTGCGTACCGCCGCCTCGGGCCGGGTGGGTGGCATCGAGGAGCCGGCCTTGCAGGCCATGGTCAAGCTGGAGCAGCTGATGCCGGCGCGGCTGCGCCGGCGCGCCGATGCGCTGCGCTCGGCGGTGCAGGCCATGGACTCGGTCGGCCCCAGCGTCGATGCAGGCCTGCTGGCCGATTTGGCAGGCGCCTGCCGCGATCAGCTGGGCCTGGCCTTCGGCTATGTCGATGCGAAGGGCGAAGCCAGCCGGCGCCAGGTCGAGCCTCAGGGCGTGGTCCACACCGGCAGCCGCTGGTATCTGGTGGCCTGGGACCGCGGGCGCAGCGACTGGCGCACCTTCCGCATCGACCGTATCGCCGGCCAGGCTGCGGTCGGCGCACATTTCGCGCCGCGCACCGGTCCCGAGGGCGGTGACCTGCGCGCCTTTGTCGCGCGCTCCGTGGTGCTCTCGCCCCATGCCGAGCAGGCCCGGGTGATCCTGCATGCGCCGCTGGCCCAGATGGCCGCCTGCATCCCGGCAACCGCCGCGCGGCTGGAGGCGGTCGAGGACGATGAGCAGCGCTGCCTGCTGCAATGCGGCGCCCATGCGCTGGACTCGCTGGTCTACTGGCTGATCGTGCTGGAGGTCGAGTTCGAGGTGCTGGGGCCGCCGGCGCTGCGCGAGCGGCTGGCGCTGGCGGCCGAGCGGGTGATGCGCGGCCTGGCGCGGGGGCCGGTGTAAGGGCAGTGCATGGGGAACACGCGTCGCTGGCTGCGCTTAAGATGCGGGCGCTGTTTGCACCCGGTGGCGTCGATGGCTGGATAGCATGCTCCCCACGCTGCCTGAATGCCGTCGAGCGAGTCGCGAGCCAGGCATCGACCCTCCCGGATCGATTGCTTTCTTGGACGAACGGGTCAGCATCACGGCTTTACTCCGACCCGAACCACAAGCCAGTTCGCCGATCACTATCCATCGACACAGCCCATGCCTCCCGCAACCAAGTCTATCGCTGCAGCCCTCGGGGCAAGCAGAGCCAGATCCTGGGCGGTGCCCCAGGCTACAAGGGGCCAGCCATGAAGACCCAGCATCCCCAAGGGCTGCCCAAGAAGTGCGGCGTAGGCCGCAACCCCGCCGACGGGTTGACACCCTTGCTGAGCACCCTGCGCCAGCTCATCACCGATTCGCGCCAGCAGGTGCTTCGGACGGTGGACGTGGTGCAGGTGCAGACCTATTGGCACATCGGGCAGCACATCGTGGAGTTTGAGCAAGGCGGGGTGCAGCGGGCCGCCTATGGGCAGCGTTTGTTGTCGCAACTGGGGCAAGCCCTGTCGGCTGAGTTTGGGCGGGGTTTTGATGCCACCAATCTGCGGCACATGCGGGGGTTCTATCAAGCGTTTCCAATTCGCGACGCACTGCGTCGCGAATTGAGCTGGACGCACTACCGCCTGCTGCTGCGGGTGGACAGCGCGGAGGCCCGACAGTGGTATGTGCAAGAGGCGGCCGCCCAGAACTGGAGTACGCGGGCGCTGGAGCGGCAAATCAGCAGCCTGTATTACGACCGATTGCTGTTGAGTCAGGACAAGGCCGCCGTGACGGCTGAGGCGCAGGCAAATCTGGCTGAGCTGGAGGTTTCGCCACGCGCTTTCGTGCGCGACCCGGTGATGCTGGAATTCCTGGGGCTGCCTGACACCGCTCGCCTGCTGGAGGCCTCGCTGGAAACGGCCCTGATGGACAAGCTGCAGCAGTTCCTGATGGAGTTGGGCAAGGGCTTCGCCTTTGTGGCCCGCCAGCAACGCATCAGCACCGAGACGCAGGACTTCTACATCGACCTGGTGTTCTACAACTACCTGCTCAAGTGCTTTGTGTTGATCGACCTGAAGACCGGGCCGCTCACGCACCAGGATGTGGGGCAGATGGACATGTATGTGCGCATGTATGACGAGTTGCGCCGGGGCGAAGGGGATAACCCCACCGTGGGTATCCTGCTGTGCGGCAGCAAAGATCAGTCTGTCGCGCGCTATTCGGTGCTCAACGGCAGCGAGCAACTTTTTGCCAGCAAGTACCGCCTGATTCTGCCTAGCGAAGAAGAGCTTCGCTTGGAGCTGCAGCGAGATCGAGAAGCCATTGAAATGCAAAAAGATCTCAGCAACGCTGACGGCCGCCCATGACCGACGACGACTTTGAACTTATCCACTCACCGCTGACGCGAGCCCACAGTGCCGAGGGCCACACGCTGCACATCCAAATTTACCGTGGCGCCGGCGAACCCTGGATTCTGGAAATCGTGGACGAGCTGGGCACGTCCACCGTGTGGGACGACGGTTTCGACACCGACACCGCTGCGTTGGAAGCCGCCTTCTTGGCGATTGAGACCGAAGGCGTCCACAGCTTTGTGACCAGCGCCCAGCAGGCGGCCAAGGAAGCCGAGCCCGAGATGTTGCGTCGGCTGGCTGCAGGCCAGCGCGCGCCTGTGCCGGCCGACTTGCACGACATGATGAGGTCGCTGTCTGACGAGGAGCTGGACGAGCTGGAGCGCTTTCTGCTCGATCTGGATGCCGAGGAGTGCATGACGCTGGACAGGCTCGACGGCTTTCTGCACGCCCTGGCGATCGGGCCAGAAACTGTGATGCCCAATCAGTGGCTGCCCAAGGTTTGGGGGCAGGCAGACGGCGCCATGCTGCCACCTGTGGACAGCATGGATCAAGCCAACCAACTGCTAGGTTTGGTGATGCGCCACTTCAACAGCATCGTGTCTGGCTTTGAGCACAGCCCGCCGGTGCTGGCGCCTTTCTGGCCCACGGTTGACTACGGCGCTACGGGCGAGTTTGAAGATGCGGAAATGTGGGCCTACGGGTTCACGGAGGGTGTCAAGCTCAGCCAGGCGGCATGGCAGGCGCTGTTCGAGCACCCGGATGGCCCTCGCTGGTACCGGCCCATCGGTTTGCTGGGCGCAGACGCTTTTTCGGCCGACCAGGACGAGCTGACTCGCACGCCCGAGCAGCGCGCGGCGCTGGCTATGGAGATTGAGGAGAGCCTGATGCGCATTCACGCGTTTTGGCTGCCGTTGCGGCATGCCGTGGCCGAGCGCCGGCAGGCGCGACGCATGGGCACCAAGGTGGGCCGCAACGATCCCTGTCCCTGTGGCAGCGGCAAGAAGTTCAAGAAGTGCTGCGGCGCTCCGTCCGAACTGCACTGATCCGCCCATTGCACGAACGAGCCTGAGTCCGCTGCCCTAAGCCTTGCGGGCTGCCGGGATGCGGCGTGACCGCCTCGCATGTCTCGGCGCCGCTCCGCTATGCTTACCTCATGAGCGACAACGCAGCCTTGGCCCGGCCCTACAAGATTCCCGAATCGGTGCTGGTGGTGATCCATACGCCGGACTTGCAGGTGCTGATGCTGGAGCGGGCCGACAAGCCCGGCTTCTGGCAGTGCGTGACCGGCTCGCTGGACGCGCCCGACGAGGCGCTGGATGCGACCGCTCGGCGCGAGGTGCTGGAGGAGACCGGGATTGCCGGGGGCGAGCTGCGCGACTGGGGCCTGGTCAATGTCTATGAGATCTACCCGGTCTGGCGGCATCGCTATGCGCCCGGCGTGACCCGCAATACCGAGCATGTGTTCGGCCTGACGGTGCCGGCCGCCACCGCCGTGACGCTGGCGCCACGCGAGCATCTGCAGTACCGCTGGCTGCCCTGGCGCGAGGCGGCGGACCTGTGTTTCTCTCCGTCCAATGCCGAGGCGGTGCTGCAATTGCCGCGTTTCCTGGCGCAGGACGCCGCTCGATGATCAAGCCCGCCTTCAAGCACTCGGTCCAGCCGCCGCAGACCAGCATTCTGAGTCCTTATCTGCGGGTCGCGACCTACAACATCCACAAGGGCGTGCGCGGCCTCGGGCCGCAAAAGCGGCTGGAGATCCACAACCTGGGCCTGGGTGTCGAGGCGCTGGACGCTGATCTGGTGTTTCTGCAGGAGGTGCGCCATTTCCACCACCGCGAGGCCAAGCAGTTCGAGCGCACCTGGTTCGGCTGGCCGGAGCAGGGCCAGGCCGAGTTCCTGGCGCCAGAGGGCTACGAGGTGGCCTACCGCACCAATGCGGTGACCAAGCATGGCGAGCATGGCAACGCCCTGCTGTCGCGCTGGCCGATCGGCGAGATCGGCCACCACGATGTGTCCGACCATCGCTTCGAGCAGCGCGGCCTCCTGCATGTGCCGGTGCAATGGCATGGGCTGGAGGTGCACGCGGTGGTCGCGCATCTGGGCCTGATGCATGGCAGCCGGGTGCGCCAGGTGCAGCGTCTGGCTGAGTTCATCGCCAACCATGTGCCGCCCGAGGCCTTGCTGGTGGTGGCCGGCGATTTCAATGACTGGGGCGAGAAGCTCGATGCGCCGCTGCGCGAGAACGGGCTGGCCCGCGCGCTCTCGCCGGGCCGCAGCCGCCAAGCGACCTTCCCCGCGCGCGTGCCTTTTTTCTCGCTGGACCGTATCTACACCCGCGGCCTGCGCTGTGTCTCGACCCAGGTGCCCAAGGGGCCGGCCTGGGCCCGCATGTCTGACCATCTGCCCTTGGTGGCAGAGCTTGAACTGGCGTGAGCAACAGCGCGCCGACCCCGGACACTGCGGAGCCCGATCCGTTGATCAGCTGGCATGCGCAGGCGCTGCCGGAGTTCAGCGGCGGCAATGAGCTGCGCCTGCTGCGCGGCGGCGACGAGCTGTTCCCGGCCCAGATCGCCGCCATCGAGGCAGCCACCCACGAGGTCTGGATTGCAACCTACATCTTTCACCATGACAGCGCCGGCACCGCGCTGGCGGCGGCGCTGCGCCGGGCGGCGGCGCGCAATGTGCGAGTCAGGGTGGTCGTTGACGGTTTCGGCTCCAAGGCCAGCATGTCCTGGCTGCGCGAGCAGTTGGCGGATTCCGGCGTCGCGCTGGCGGTGTTCCGGCCGATCGACCGCTGGTGGCGCTGGTTGCAGCCGGGTCAGCTGCGGCGCCTGCATCAGAAGCTCTGCGTGGTCGACGGCGTGCAGGCCTTTGTCGGCGGCATCAACATCATCGACGACCGCATGGACCTCAACCACGGGCCCACCGATGCGCCGCGGCTGGACTATGCGGTCAGCGTCTGCGGCCCGGCGGTGCAGCCGGTGGCACAGGCGGCGCGGGCGGTCTGGACGCGCGCCTGGCTGGGCCGCGATTTTGGCGAGGAGCTGCGCGCGCTGGTGCGCAGCCCCGAGCCGATCGCGCG